>NZ_JBNCKT010000038.1:0-48217 GCF_049841675.1 Micromonospora sp. DT4 | reverse complement strand
CCCCACGACCTCATCACCGCCGTGACCACCGAAATACCGACCGCGACCAGGGTCAACACCACTACGCAATAGCCCTGTCCTCGACCCGCTCGGCGACACTCACGCAGACGCCGTCCGCCGCCTCGTCGCACAACCCGTCAGCTCCGACGAAACGGTGCTGACCAGATCCAACCCGTGAGGGGATTCGAGCGGGAGGCCCTGCCCGTTTCGGTGGCGTTCCGCCGACCCGCCATTGGGCCCTTACAGAGAGGCGCGGGCGGAGAAGGCGATGCTGGCGAGCAGGAAACCGCCGTTGACGATGGTGAACGCGACCAGCACCCAGAGGACGAGCGCGGGGGCCACGGCGAGCACCAGGGCGGCCACGAAGACGACCGCGCCGTAGTCGCGGACCAGCTTCACGAGGCGTACGGGCAGCGAGGTCGAGGTGACCATGCTGGCGGCGTTCGGGCCGGCCTGCATGACCGAGGTGACCAGGTTGACCATCCAGGTGCCCGCGAAGGTGGCCACCAGCCAGGTCGGGGTGGACGGCTCCTGCGCTACGGCGGTGGCGGCCAGCGCGGCCACCAGGGCGATCTGCGCGGCCACGTCGCAGAGGATGTCGATCCGGGCGCCCGCCGGGCTGCCCTGGCCGGTCACCCGGGCGAGCTGCCCGTCCGCGCAGTCCAGGGAGTACGCCACCTGCCAGCCGACCAGGGCGATCAGACCGACCACCCAGGCCGGTACGTCACCGTCGGCGACCGGGCTGGCGAGCGCGACCACGGAGATCGAGGTGGCCAGCCCGAGCACCAGGTTGGTGAGGGTCAGCGCTGTCGGGCGTAGCCCGAGGCGTTGCGCGACCAGCGCGACGACCGCGCCCAGCCACTGGCTGATCGACTCGCTGAACAGACCGCCGCCCCGGTTGACCCGGTGGAAGTCGGCGATGGTGGGACGGGGGTCAGCCAAGCTGGTCGCGGATTGCACCGGCGTAGTCTGCCAGCCGCTCCCGCGTCTCGGTAGGCGACAGGGCCAGGTGCTCGAGGATGGTGTATCGGTCCGGGCGGGTACGCGGCGCGAACTGCACGGCCTCGACGAACTGGTCGTCGGTGAGCGCCACCTCGGCGGGGAGTCGGGGCAGGCCGTGCCGGGCCAGGCAGGCCGACATTTCCCCGAAGCGGCGCAGATCTCCGCGCAGCCAGGTGCAGAACAGCGCGCCCAGACCGGCCAGCTCGCCGTGCGAAGCGGTGCCGGGGAAGAGCGAGTCGACCGCGTGCATGATCTCGTGGCAGCCGCCGCTGGACGGTCGGCTGGTGCCGCAGACCGCCATCGCCAGGCCGCTGGAGATCAACGCCTCGGCCAGTACGGTGACGAACGCGTCGTCGGTCATGTCGCCCGGATGGTTGAGCACCGCCTCGGCACCCGCTCGGGAGAGCGAGGCCGCCAACCCGTCGACCGGTTCGCCGCGTACCTGCCGGGACAGCTCCCAGTCGGCGAGCGCGCTGATGTTGCTGACCACGTCGCCGATGCCGGCCCGGTTGTGCCGGTCCGGGCCGCTCTCCACGAAGTCCAGGTCGACGATCACCGCGATCGGGATGTGCACCCCGTAGGAGCCCTTGATCCCGTCGGTGATCAGGCTGGCCACCGGGGAGGCGATCCCGTCGTTGGCGAGGCTTGTCGCCACCGACACCATCGGCAGCCCTCGGCGAGTCGCCGCGTACTTGGCCACGTCGATGGTCTTGCCGCCGCCGATGCCGACCACCGCGTCATACGACCGGGCGCGCAGCTTGCCGCCCAGGTCGTCGGCGGCGTCCAGCGTGCCTCCGGCGACGGTGAACACGTCGGCAGTCCGCAGCGACGGTCGGATCAGCTCCGCGATCTGCGCGCCCTGGCCCGGGCCGACCACCACCGCGACGTCACCGCCCGAGGAGATCCGCCCGTCGGCCAGGATCGCGGCCAGGTCGGCGACCGCCCCGCGTCGCACGTCGATGTGCAGCGGGGTGAGGACGCTCCGCGCTAGTAGCGGCACGCGATCTCCCGCGCGCGGGCCAGGTCGGCGTGGTTGTCGACCTCGACCCACGGGACGTCACCGATCGGCGCGGCCCGCACCTCCCCGCCCCGGTCGGCGAACTCCTGGTAGCCGTCCTCGTAGTAGAGGTTCGGGTCCCGTCGCCAGGTCGCCTCCAGCGCGTCGGCGAGGGCGTCGGCCACCTGCGGCTCGATCAGCGTCGCGCCGATGTACTCCCCGTACGCCTCGCCCGGGTCCATGATCTTGGTGATCCGGGTGAGCTGGCCGGCGCCGTCGAAGGTGGTCTTCATCTCCTCCTCGGCCAGCGGCTTGAGGGTGTCCACCGCGAGCAGGATGCCCGGGCCGCGCTCGGCCAGCAGGGTCTTCTCGATGCTCACCGGGTGCACGGTGTCCCCGTTGACCAGCAGCACCCCGCGCGCGAAGTACTCCCGGGCCAGCCAGAGGGAGTAGGCGTTGTTCCACTCCTCGGCCTTGTCGTTGTGCACCAGGGTGAGCGTGATCCCGTACTTCTTCTCCAGCTCCGCCTGGCGGGAGACGACCGCGTCCGCCGCGTAGCCGACCACGATCACGATGTCGGTCAGCCCGACCTCAGCCAGGTTGCCCAGCGCGATGTCCAGGATCGTCGTCTCGCCGTCCACCGGCACCAACGCCTTGGGCAGGGTGTCGGTGTACGGGCGCAGCCGTCGTCCCGCTCCGGCCGCGAGCACCATTCCGATCATCGCGACATCCTCCCTCGTCCTGCTCCCCGTCACCGGTGGAGGATAGCGCCGGCCGGCGGTGCCGCTCCGGCCAACCGGGTCAGCCGGGCAGCGCGGCCAGGTCGGCGAGCATGGTCAGCCGCTCCTCGGCGGCGAGCACGGCGTACGGGCGCGCCGGGGCAGGATCGCCGCGTGGCGCTCCTACGTCGACTGGAGCGCGCTCCTCGATTTTCTGGGCGTGCAGTTTGACGGCCTCTCCCGAGCGGCGCAGCACGACTCGCTCGCACTTCCGGTCTGATCTGCTGCCGACCGGAGGGTGAACGTCACCCGTCCCGGTGGCTCAGGATGCGGACATCGCCGTGCCGTCGGCGCGTCCCCCGCCGCCGCCCGTACGCTCAATATCCATGACCGCCGAGCAGTTGATCTCCTTTGCCCGTGGGGCCCCCTCGCTGGACATCGTCGATGTCGAAGGGCTCAAGGCCGCCGCCGTACGTGCCTTCGACGCCGATCCGGCGGGGGTCACGGCGTACGGCACCTCCGTCGGCTACGTTCCGCTGCGCAAGTGGATCGCCGAGAAGCATGGGGTCGCGGCCGACCAGGTGCTGGTCACGAACGGGTCGCTCCAGGCCGACGCGTTCCTCTTCGACCACCTGATCCGCCCCGGCGACGCGGTGGTCGTCGAGCGTCCGACGTACGACCGCACGCTGCTCAACCTCCAGCGGATGGGCAGCGAGCTGCACGGCGTCGCCGTCCAGCCGGACGGCCTGGACACCGCCGAGCTGCGCAAGCTGCTGGAGTCCGGGGTGCGCCCCCGGCTCGCGCACGTCATCCCGAACTACCAGAACCCGGCCGGCGTGACGCTGTCGCTGGAGAAGCGCCGTGAGCTGCTCGACCTGGCCGCCGAGTACAACTTCACGATTTTCGAGGACGACCCGTACGCGGACATCCGCTTCCGGGGCGACGCGCTGCCGTCGATGCTCTCGCTGGACACCCGCAACGTCGTCGTGCACGCGTCGAGTTTCACGAAGACGGTCTGCCCGGGCGTACGCGTCGGCTACCTGGTCGGCCCGGCGGATCTGATCGCCGACATCGCCAAGAACGCGACGAGTCTCTACATCTCGCCCGGCATGGTGTCGCAGGCGATCGTGCACCAGTTCTGCGTCTCCGGCGACATCGACCGCTCGATCGACACCGTCCGGGCGGCGCTGGGCGAGCGGGCTCAGGTGCTCGCCGAGTCCCTGCGCCGGCACCTGCCGCAGGCCCGGTTCGTCGAGCCCGACGGCGGCTACTTCCTGTGGGTGGAGTTCCCGGAGGACGTGCTGGTGGACCGGCTCGTCCCGGCGGCGGCCGAGCGTGGCGTCGCCGTCGTCAAGGGCAGCGACTTCGTCCTCGACGGCGGGCGGCACGCCCTGCGGCTGGCCTTCTCGGCGGTGACGGCCGACCGGATCGACGAGGGTGTACGCCGGCTCGCCGAGGCCGTCGAGGCCAGCCGAAGCTGATCTTCTGTCGGGTTTCCGACAAAAAGGCGATGCCGGCCGTCCCGGGGCTCCCCAGCGGGCGGCCGGCGGCCCACAATGCTGCGAGCGTCATCCGTCAGGTGTAGCGGGGATCACCACCGGCCACCCCGGGTCACGCGTGCAGCACAACCCTCGCCCCCACGGGTGCCGGGTGGGCCGGTCGTCCCTGCACCCCCCGGATGCGGCCCGGCCCGCCCGGCGCCGCACCCGCGACCGCCGTCACACCTGCCGGTGGCCACCATCGGCGTAGCCTGCAAGCCGCAGGCGAGCGCGGGGAGGTGTCGCGATGACGGATCGGGCAGAGCGGGGCCGGACGGCGCCGCTGAACACATCTCGGGTGCTGCGACCCCGAGCGTGGCCGTCCCCGGTCCGGGCGGTGACCCGGATGCTCAACGTCGACGGTTCCCCGCCCACCCCGGCGTCCACCGACACCGGGCGCAGCGGGGTGGTCGACTGCGCGCTCTACATCGACGGCAAGCGGCAGCCCGGCGACTGGGCGTACGCCGAGGCGCTGGAGGCCGCACGCCGCGAGCAGCACGGCTTCGTGTGGATCGGGCTGCACCAGCCCGAGCTGGCCGAGATGACTGCCATCGCGGAGACGTACGGCCTGCACGAGCTGGCCGTCGAGGACGCCGTGAAGGCCGAGCAGCGGCCCAAGCTGGAGCGCTTCGGCGACGTCAGTTTCCTGGTGCTGCGCACGGCCCGGTACTGCGAGCACACCGAGCTGACCGAGACCTCCGAGGTGGTCGAGACCGGTCAGGTGATGCTCTTCATCGGCCCGAACTTCCTGATCAGCGTCCGGCACGGTGACGCCTGCCGGCTCTCCCCGGTCCGGGCGGACCTGGAGACCAAGCAGGAGCTGCTGCTCCAGGGGCCGTGGGCGGTGGCGTACGGGGTGACCGACCGGGTGGTCGACCTCTACCTGGAGGTGGCCGAACAGCTCGAGGACGACCTGGACCAGTTGGAGGCCGAGGTCTTCGACCGCAACAGCCACGGGCGGATCCAGCGGATCTACCAGATGAAGCGTGAGCTGGTGGAGTTCAAGCGGGCTGTGGTCCCCTTGCAGCGGCCGCTGATGAACCTGACCTCGCAGGTCAACCGGGACGTGCCCAAGGAGATCCGTAAGTACTTCCGGGACGTGCAGGACCACCTGAGCCGCACGGTCGAGCAGGTGAACTCGTACGACGACCTGCTGAACTCGATCCTCCAGGCGCGGCTGGCCCAGGTCACCGTCGACCAGAACAACGACATGCGCAAGATCGCCGCGTGGGCAGCCATCGCCGCGGTCTGGACCTCCATCGCCGGCGTCGAGGGCATGAACTTCGAGAACATGCCCGAGCTGAAGATGATGTACGGCTATCCGGTGGCCCTGGCCCTCATGCTCGCCGTCTCGCTGGCCCTCTACCGCTGGTTCCGCCGCAACGGCTGGCTCTGACCGGCCCGCGCGGCGGGCAGCGCCGACAGGGCAGAGCACGCGACGGGGCGTCGACACGCGCAGAGCACGCGACCGGCGCCGCCGACACGCGCAGCGCACACGCAGAGCGCCGGCGCGCGGGGGGAGGCCCGCATCGCCGGCGCTCGCTGCGCTGCTGTCGGAATCAGCGGCGGCCGTTGGTGCGGGCGGTGTCCTTGCTCAGCGCCTTGGTGAGGTCGTCGGCCGGGCGTCCCGAAACGTCCTTGGCACCCTCGGCGACCGACGGGACCTTGTCGGTCGGGCGAACGTCGGTCTGCTTGGTCGCGTTGGCCGGGCCGGTGGTGCTGGCGCTGTCGCCGCCCGCGACCGCCGAGCTGCCCGCGCCGGTCATCCCGGACATGGCGGACCCGTCCGACCCCTTGGTCGCGGCCGGGGTGCGCACCTCGATCGAGTCGACCTCGTTGCGCATCGGCTCCAGGGTGCGGGTCGGGTCGTACTCGGCCCACTCCTGCTGCTCGCGGCGGCGGCGCAGGGCGACGGCCCCGGCCAGTCCGGCGATGGCGCCCGCGGCCAGCAGGCCGGTCATCATCGAGCCGCGACGGCGCGGTTGCTTCTTCTTACCCGTGATCCGCATGGTCTTCGACTTGGCCTTCCTGGTCAGCGGCCCTGCCTGCGCGGCGCCGTCACGGGCCGCCGCGGCCAGCGGTGCCAGCGTGGTGAGTGTCGTCCCCCAACCGGTCGACGCGCGGTCGCGCACCTTCACCGCGGCCGGCCCGACGTAGCCCCGGGCCACCTGGACCCGTGGGCCGACGGTCGCGCCCGCGCCCTTGGCGGCGTGGTTGGCTGCTTGCCTCAGGTGGCTGATGCTCTGGTTCAGCTCTGCCTTGGCGAGCTGGCCCTGGGACTTACGCCGCCCGATTCCAAACACGGTCCTACCTCCTGGGAGTCGTTCCTTCGTCATCCTCCACCTTCGGATGCCTCCGCGATGCCAGATCGGGCACATGGGAGGATCCGCATGGAACTGACCAACGAGTGAGGAGTACCCGTGGCCGAGGCTGTCTACGCCACCCTGCACACCAACGCTGGCCCGATCCGGCTGGAGCTCTTCCCGAACCACGCGCCGAAGACCGTCCGCAACTTCGTCGACCTGGCCGAGGGCAACCGGGAGTACACCGACCCGCGCACCGGCCAGCCGGGCAGTGGGCCGTACTACGACGGCACCATCTCGCACCGTGTGATCAGCGGTTTCATGGTCCAGATGGGCGACCCGACCGGCACCGGTCGGGGTGGGCCGGGCTACAAGTTCGCGGACGAATTCCACCCGGACCTGCGCTTCGACCGTCCGTACCTGCTGGCGATGGCGAACGCCGGACCGGGCACCAACGGTTCGCAGTTCTTCATCACCGTGTCCCCGACGCCGCACCTGAACAACCGGCACACCATCTTCGGCCAGGTGGCCGACGAGGAGTCGGTGAAGGTCGTCGACTCGATCGCGAACACCCCGACCGGCCCGAGCGACCGTCCGCGGCAGGACGTCGTCATCGAGCGGGTCGAGATCGAGCGGTCTGCTGCCTGAGGAAACCGCGAGGTACCTTTGCTCGCATGACTGAACGCTCCGGAGCACTGCGCCGGCCGGCGTCGGTGCGTCGCGCGGTGGCGGACGGAGGGTCGGCCCGGTGAGCGAGTCCCCGCCGACCACCCCGGTCTGCTACCGGCACCCGGGTCGGGAGACCTACATCCGGTGCACTCGCTGCGACCGGCCGATCTGTCCGGAGTGCATGCGAGAGGCGTCCGTCGGGCACCAGTGCCCGGAGTGCGTCAACGAGGGACGTCGTAGCGTCCGGCCGGCGCGTACCGCCTTCGGTGGCGGTGCCGCCGGCCGGCACGGCTACGTCACCAAGGGGCTCATCGCCCTGAACGTGTTGTTCTTCCTGCTCTCCGTCGCCTCCGCCCGGTCTTTGACCGCGGTGTTGGGCGGCTCCGGCTTCGGCGGGCTGGCCGGCGACGGAACGCCGCTGACCCGTTGGGGTGGCGTGCTCGGCTACGCCTCGTACGTTGACTTCGGCACGGTGCAAGGTGTCGCGGCCGGCGAGTGGTACCGCCTGGTCACCGCCATGTTCCTGCACTACGGCGTGTTCCACCTGCTGCTGAACATGTGGGCACTGTGGGTGCTCGGGCGGGAGTTGGAGGGCGCGCTCGGGCGAGCGCGCTTCCTCGCCCTCTACCTGATCGCGGGGATCGGGGGCAATGTCGCCGTCTTCCTGGTCAGTGCCCCCTACGAAGGTCCGACTGTCGGCGCGTCGACGGCCACCTTCGGGCTCTTCGCGGCGATCTTCGTGATCATGCGGCGTCTCGGTCTCAACACCTCGACGATCGTGCCGATCCTCGTCGTCAACCTCGTCTTCACCTTCGCCGTGCCGGGCATCTCGAAATCCGGGCACATCGGTGGCCTGGTGGTCGGCGGGGCGATGGCGGCGGTCCTCGCGTACGCCCCGCGGGAGCGGCGCACGCTGGTGCAGGTCGCCGGTGGCGCGATCATCCTGCTGATCCTGCTCGCCGTGGTGATCTTCCGGACCGCCCAACTGCTCAACTGACCGGACGGGCGGCCCGCAGCGTCGCGGCCACCTCCTCCGGGGTGGCCCCCAGGTCGTACCTGCCGAATAGGTGCAGCGACTCGCCCGCGTCGATCTCCAGGATCTCGCCGGTCAACCCCAGCCGTTGCCGACGGTCCACGCTGATCGCCTCGACCGCCGACCAGGGCAGCAGCCGCCGGCCGGCGAAGCCGTGGGTGATGGTGAGCCCCACCGGGTCCACCGCCAACCGAACCGGCGCCACCAGGTCCCGTGCCGCCCAGGCGGCCAGCGCGGCGGCGGCCACACCGGCCACGACCAGCCGCACCGGGTCGCCGTCGGCGAAGAGCAGGCCGAGGGCGACCAGCAGAACCGCGCCGGCCAGCTTCGCCGCCGGCAGGCTCGCCGGCACCCGCCACGTCCGGCTGGGGGTGATCTCATCCATCCGCCCAGCATGCCCGGGGACGGACGGCCGGTCCACCGACGACGTAGGATCGGGACAGCCCAAGTTACCGGGGAGTAAACATGAGTGACGCGGTCATCGTCGGCGCGGTACGCACCCCGGTCGGGCGGCGCAAGGGTGGTCTCGCCGATGTCCACCCGGTCGACCTGTCGGCGCATGTGCTGCGCGCCCTCGCCGAGCGCACCGGCCTGGACCCGGCGCAGGTCGACGATGTCTTCTGGGGCTGCGTGTCCCAGGTCGGCGAGCAGTCGTGGAACATCGGCCGCAACGCCGTGCTCGCCGCCGGCTGGCCGGAGACGGTGCCCGGCACCACGTTGGACCGGCAGTGCGGTTCCAGCCAGCAGGCCCTGCACTTCGCCGCCGCGACCGTGCTCTCCGGCCAGGCCGACCTGGTGGTCGCCGGCGGGGTGGAGTCGATGACCCGGGTGCCGATGGGTTCCAGCGTGGCGGAGGGCATGCCGTTCAGTGACCAGCTCCGCGCCCGCTACCGGGGGGTGGAGGGCTTCGCGGACGACGCGCCGCTGCCGTTCAACCAGGGCGTCGGGGCCGAGCTGGTCGCGCGGCGCTGGCGCCTGTCGCGTGCGCAGCTCGACGAGTTCGCCCTGGCCAGCCACGAGAAGGCCGCCGCCGCACAGGACGCCGGGGCGTTCGACCCGGAGCTGGCGGCGGTGCCCCTAAACGACGGTGGCACGTTCGCGGCCGACGAGGGCATCCGCCGGGACACCTCGCTGGACCGGCTCGCCGAGCTGCCCACCCCGTTCCGCGCCGACGGTGTGGTCACCGCCGGGTCCGCGTCGCAGATCTCCGACGGCGCCGCCGCGCTCGCCGTGACCACGTCCGAGTGGGCCAGCCGGCACGGTCTGCGCCCGCTGGCCCGCATCCACACTGCCGTGGTCGCCGCCGACGACCCGGTCACCATGCTCACCGCGCCCATCCCGGCCACCGCGAAGGCGCTGCGCCGCGCGGGGCTGGGCATCGAGGAGATCGGGGTGTACGAGGTGAACGAGGCGTTCGCCCCCGTCCCGCTGGCCTGGCTGGCGGAGACCGAGGCGGACCCGGAGCGGCTGAACCCACGTGGTGGGGCGATCGCCCTCGGGCATCCGCTCGGCGGCTCCGGTGCCCGGATCATGACGACGATGCTCCAGCACATGCGCGACAACGGGCTCCGTTACGGCCTGCAGACCATGTGCGAGGGCGGCGGCATGGCCAACGCCACAATCGTCGAGCTGGTCTGACTCCGCCGCTCGCAGCCAGCCGAGGAGTACCGCGGGAAATGGTCTCGCCCGCGTCAAGCACGCCGCCTAGGGTGCCCATCGTGACGACGATCGCCGACGAGCGCGCCCCCGACTGGTCCAGCGACGAGTGGCAGGAGCAGGCCCGATCCTGGGTCGACGAGCAGCTGGCTCGGGCTGGCCGGCGGGTTACCGGGCCGGTGGAGCCCCGCGTCCGGCCGTGGTCGCTGGTCTGGCGGGTGCCGACCGACGACGGGCCGGTCTGGTTCAAGGTCAACAACGCCGGCACCGCGCACGAGGCGGTCCTGATCGCGACGCTGGCCGGGCTGACGCCCGAGCTGGTGCTGACCCCGATCGGGGTGGACCGGCAGCGGGGTTGGTCGCTGCTTCCCGACGGCGGGGAGTCGCTGCGTGACGTGCTGGGCCGCGACCCCGACCTGGCGCACTGGGAGCGGGCGCTGCCCGGGTACGCGGCACTGCAACTCGCCACCGCGCCGCACGCCGACGAACTGGTCGCCCTCGGCGTACCGGACCACCGTCCGGAGGCGCTGGCCGGGCTGCTCGACGACCTGCTCGACGATTCCGAGTCGCTGCGCGTCGGCGCGGAGGGCGGGCTCACCGTCGAGACGTACGAGCGGCTACGGGCGGAGCTTCCGGCGTACGCGCAGCGGTGTCGCCGGCTCGCGGACTTCGGCATCGGGGCCACCGTGCAGCACGACGACCTGCACGACGGAAACGTCTTCGCCGGCGGAGCCGGTTACCGCTACTTCGACTGGGGGGACGCCTCGGTGGCGCACCCGTTCGGCACGCTGCTGGTGACCCTGCGTTCCATCCGGTACGCCACCGCGTTGTCAGCCGACGACGCCAGCCTGGCCCGGCTGCGCGACGCCTACCTGGAGGCGTGGACCGACCGCTACGACCGTCGTACCCTCGTCGAAGCCGCCGACCTGGCGATGAACCTGGGCGCGGTGAGCCGGTCGCTCTCCTGGCGGCGGGCCCTCGACACGGCCGACCCGGCTCGCGCGGAGTACGCCGAGGCGGTGCCCGGTTGGCTGGCCGAGCTGTTCGCCGCCACCCCGCTTCAGCCCGAGTCCTGACCGGCATCCGTCCCGGTCGGAAATCGGACAGGCGGTGCGACGGGGCGGCGTGGAACTTCCAAAAATCCGGCGTGACCCACGTCACCCTGCTGGGGACGTCGTTGGGCAGGTCATGGACGTCTTCTCCCGAACGTTCCTCCCGGCCGCCACCGAGGCCGGCCTCGCCGTGCAGACCGTGAGCCGGCACATGCCGGTGTTCCGCCGCTGCGTCGGCTCCGGTGACGCCACCATCCTGGTCACCCGTTGCAGCCGCCCCGACCGTCCGGTCACCGGCAACTACCTGCTGCTGCTCACCCACCGCCGGCTGGTGGTGACCCAGCAGACCCGGCTGCTGCACCGGCTGCGCCTGCACCTCAACACCGAGCTGCGTGAACTGAGCAACGTCACGTGGAGTCCCGACCCGCGGCTGCACTCGGTCGAGCTGGCCGCGACCGCGATCGACGGCATCCGCGAGCGGTTCCTCATCCGTACCACCCATCCGAAGCAGGTGTGGCAGCTCGACGCGCTGCTCAACCACGCCTTTCGGACCCGCCTGCGGGCACCCCGCGAACGGGTCCTGGCCACCATCGGCGACGCGTCCGCTGCCGTACGGCCCCACGTGTTCCGTCCCGCAGTCGCACGCTGACGTCGTACGACGCCCGCCTTTACCGAACTCGAACACGCACCGATCGCGCCGGACCACCGGGTCGGCAATCATGGGCCGGTGACTGTGGAACCGCCCCACCGCGGGCTCGTCCTCGTGGTCGAGGACGAGCCGGCCATCGCCGACCTGGTACGGCTCTACCTGGGCCGCGACGGGTTCGGCGTCCACCTCGAACGCGACGGTGCGGCCGGACTGAGCGCCGCCCGCCGGCTGCGTCCGGTGGCCTGCGTCCTGGACATCGCCCTGCCCGGCCTGCCCGGCACGGAGATCTGCCGACGGCTGCGCGAGGCCGGCGACTGGACGCCGGTCATCTTCCTCACCGCCCGCGACGACGAGGTCGACCGGATCGTCGGGCTGGAGCTGGGCGCCGACGACTACGTGACGAAGCCGTTCAGCCCGCGCGAGCTGGTCGCCCGGGTACGCGCCGTCCTGCGTCGCTCCGCCGGTGGCCCGGAGGGGGCGGAACGCCCGCGCGTCGTCGGCCCGGTGACCCTCGACCCGGGCCGCCGGACGGTCACCGCCGGGGGCGTACCGGTGCAGCTCACCTCCACCGAGTTCGACCTGCTGGCGCATCTCATGGCCCGGCCGGGGCGGGTCTTCACCCGCGAGGAGCTGCTGGCCGGGGTCTGGGGGTACGCCGCGCACGCGGGCACCCGCACGGTGGACGTGCACGTCGCACAGGTACGCGCGAAGCTCGGCCCGGCCAGTGTCATCCGCACCCACCGCGGCGTCGGGTACGCGGTCGATGCCTGAGCACCCGGTGCGCGTCGAGTCGCCGACCATGGCGCTGCCGGTGGTCGGCGCCCGCCCCCCGGCCACCCCCCGACGTCGCCGGCTCGGCCGGACACTGACCGCCCGTGCGGTGCTGGTCACCTGCGCGGTGGCGCTGGTGTCGGTGCTCGTCACGGCGATCGTCGCCGTGCCGTTGGCGATCCGGGGCGCCGAACGACGTGATCAGGATGCCCTCGCCGCCCAGGCACGACTCGCCGCCGAGGTGCTGCGGACCCGGCTGGACCGGGGACGCGCCGCCGACGAGGAGCGGCTCATCCAGCAACTCCGTGACCAGGGCATCGACGCGTACCTGATCCGGCGCGGGACCGTCGACCGGCAGGGTCTGCCGCCGCGCGTGGTGCAGCGGATCGGGCAGGGCCGCAACGTGTCGGCCCGCCGGTCGGTCAACGGCCACCGCGCATTGGTGGAGGGCCGCTCGCTACCTGGTGGCAACGGGGTGGTGCTCTCCCGCGCCACGTCGAATGGTCTGTGGGCGCAGGTGCTGCTCAGCCTGTGGCTGCCACTGCTGGCCGGGCTCGCCGCCGGTGTGGTGGCCGGTCTCCTGCTGGCCCGCCGACTGGCCCGACCGATCCGCGTAGCGGCGACCGCCGCCGCCCGGCTGCGCGCCGGGGACCGTGCCGTACGGGTGCCGGTCGAGCCGCCGGACGAGGTCGCCGACCTGGCCGAGGCGCTCAACGGCCTGGCCGCCGCGCTGACCACCAGCGAGGGCCGGCAGCGCGAGTTCCTGCTGTCGGTGTC
The DNA here is from genome assembly GCF_049841675.1 of Micromonospora sp. DT4. Lineage (NCBI taxonomy): Bacteria > Bacillati > Actinomycetota > Actinomycetes > Micromonosporales > Micromonosporaceae > Micromonospora > Micromonospora sp. DT4. The sequence continues at coordinate 35,051 of NZ_JBNCKT010000038.1, read as the reverse complement.
GCACGAGCTGCGGACCCCGCTGACCGCGATCCGGGGGTACGCCGAGGCGCTGGCCGACGGGGTCATCGAGGCGGACGGCAGCGCCGACACCGGCCGGACGATGCTGGCCGAGGCCCAGCACCTCGACCGGCTGATCGGTGACCTGCTGGCGCTGGCCCGGCTGGAGGCCGCCGACTTCCCGTTGGAACCGGTACCCGTCGACCTGACCCGGCTGGCCGCCGACGCGGAGCCGACCTGGTCCGGCCGGTGCGCCGCAGTGGGTGTGCCGTTCCGCCTGGAGACGCCGGGTCGGCCGGTGTCCGCGTACACCGATCCGGGTCGGATTCGGCAGGTGTTGGACGGGCTGCTGGAGAACGCGCTGCGGGTCGTACCCCCGGGGGCGCCGGTGGTGCTCGCGGTCCGGCCGGTCGGTGCGGACCCGGCGGCCGGTGGTGTGCTGGAGGTCCGCGACGGCGGGCCCGGCTTCACCGACGACGACCTGGCGGTGGCGTTCGAGCGGGGGGCGCTGCACGAGCGGTACCGGGGGGTGCGCAAGGTGGGCAGCGGACTGGGATTGGCGCTGGCCGCCGGGCTGGTGCGCCGGCTCGGCGGGGAGATCGTCGCGGGGCACGCCCCCGAAGGTGGCGCCGCCTTCACGGTCCGGCTGCCCGGCGATCCTTACCGGACTCGAACATCAGCCTGACGGTCCGCTCGTCCTGGCGCGCAAGGCTGAGGGCTCCACGAACGAGAGGGAGAGTCATGCCACGTTGGGGATTCGTCACCGGCACCACGGCGCTGTTCGCGGCGGTGGCGCTCGGCGTCAGCGGGTGCGGCACGGCCGAGGTGGCCAGCCAGCCCGCGCGGGACGCGGCGGTCGAGGTCGCCGCCGCGATGGGCGTGGAGGGTCAGGCACTGACCGCGATGGGCTTCGACCCCGTCGACCTGGACGTGCAGACCGTCGCCGCCCCGGCGACGCCCGGACCCTCCCCCACAGCCGCCGAGAAGGGCAAGCAGAAGCGCGGCGAGGAGATGCGCAAGCGCCGCCAGGCCCGCGTGCTGCTGCGCAAGAACACCCTGCACGGCGAGGCGGTGGTGCAGACCAAGGACAACGGTACGCAGACAGTGGTCGTGCAGCGCGGCGAGGTGACCGCCGTCGACGGCGACTCGATGACCGTCAAGTCCACCGACGGATTCACGATGACGTGGACCTTCGGTGACGACCTGCGCGTCGTCGAGAAGCGGGCGACGGTGCAGCCCAGCGAGGTCAAGGTCGGCACGAAGCTCGGCGTCGCCGGCGCCAAGGACGGCGACAAGGGCGTCGCCCGGCTCGTCCTCATCCCCCGGGTCAAGTGAGCGCGAGGGCCCCGCACGCCGCACGTGCGGGGCCCTCTGCTGCTTCGTCTCAGCGGCCGGAGGGTAGGGCGTAGCCGACGTAGTCGCGGAACTCCAACCGCCATCCGGCCGGGACCAGCTTGGCGCAGGTCGGCTGGCTGCCGGTGCAGACGATTGCGTCCACCGAGGCCGGGTCGGACGCCGGCCGTTCCGGCAGGACCGACTGCAACGACACCAGATCCGGCGAACTGCCGTCCGGCTGGCGCAGCAGCAGCCACCACGGGTACTCCCAGTCGTCGTTGCGCTCCACCAACCCGATCCGGCGGGCGCCACTGTCGCGGACCGCTGCCGCGGCCCAGCGGAACTCGTCGGCCCACTGGGGGCGGCGCAGGAACCGGGTGTCCCAGTCCGAGGTGGTGAAGACCGAGCCCGAGCCGACGAGCCGGCGCGGGAAGCCGTACGACAGCGCGAGCACTCCGGCCAGCGCCGAGGTGGCCAGCACGACGGCGGTTGCCACCGTGGCCACCGACCGCCGCCCCCGACCCGCCCCGGCGGGGTTCGTCGCCCGGTCGCTGCCCCGACGCAGGAGCGCATCCAGCCACAGGCCGGCGAGCGGTACGGCGAGCACCAGGGCGTAGAGGATCAGCCGGTTGCCCCACGGCTGCCACTTGATCATCGAGGTGTGCAGCAGCACGGCGGTCAGCACCACCACGGCGTACGCCCGCAGTGGCCCCACCTGCCCGGGATCGATCCGGCGCGGGCGGACGAGGGCGACCAGCGCGCCGAGCAGCGCCAGCGATCCGGCGATCGGGAACGCCACCCGATCCTCGTCCGGATACCAGGTGGGCACCGGGAACAGCTCCTGGCCGAAGGTGGTCGCCCGGTCCTGGGGGTCGACGCCGATCGCCTCCGCGCCGCCGATGATCGCGTCGGCGCCGGCGACCCGCAGTGGCGCGAGCGGTGTGTCGAACGCCGTGTGCCCGATCCGCAGCGCGTTGACCAGGATCGAGGCTGGATCGTGCCGTTCCATGGGGATCGACTCGCGCAGCCGGGGCGGACCCAACGGGTGCCCGAACTCGGCCGTCACCCGGGCCAGGAACGGGCCGACGACCAGCGCCGCGACCGCCAGGACCAGCACCGAACCCGCGACCACCCGGACCACCCGGACCACCCGGACCACCCCGCCGACCGGCCGCACCCGCCCGGCCGCCGTGCCGACGGTGGCTGTCCGACCGGCCGCCTCGGCGGCCGATGCCCGGTCGGCCAGGGTCAGCCGGAGCTGCGCCAGACCCCAGAGCACCAGCAGCGGGCCCACCGCGATCAGTCCACTGGTCTTGGTCACCGCGGTCAGCCCGGTGGCCGCCCCCAGGCCGAGGACGGTTCCCCAGCCGGTGCGCCGGTGCAGCCCGTCGAGCGCGAGGGTCGCCGCGCACGCCACCCACGCCGCGCAGACCAGGTCGGTCTGCGTGCTGGTCGTCTGTAGCGCGACCATCGGGGTGCTGGCCAGCACGAACGCGGTGATCAACTGGGCCCGCCTGCCGCCGCCGAGCTGCGCGGTGATGCGCGCGGCCACCAGCAGGCAGAGCACTCCGGCGGCCCACTGCACCAGGTTGTGCAGCGCGTCGGAGCCGGTGAGCAGGCGCAGGTGCAGCAGCAGGTACTCCGCGCCGGGCGGGATGGTCACCTGCCGGTGGATCGCGGTGGGCCAGAAGTCGAGGTCGCCCTGGGCCACCCAGTGCTCGACCTTCGGCAGGTGGTACGTCTGCGAGTCGAAGTTGTTCGGCTCGGCCAGCAGCGCGATCAGCAGTTCCAGCAGCACCAGAGCGCCGATGCCGCCCGCGAGCAGCCGCTCGCCCCGACCCGCCGTGCGCCAGCTCTCGGCCGCCCGGGCGAGCAGTCTGGCGCGTACTCCCTTGGTCTGGGCCGGTGCGGCGTCGCGCCCGACCACCGGGCCGTCGTCGTCGGCGGCCGGGGTGGGCGTGCCCGGGCCGACGCCGGCGGTCACCGCCGCGCCGACCGGCATCGGCCGCGGCGTCGCGGCGGCCGGGCGGGCGAACGGGGTGTCCCGCCGCCAGCGCAGACCCACCGCCGTCGCGGAAGCAACAAGGAAGAGCAGCCAGGCGGCGACGAACACTGGCCGGGTCAGCGCGTGCAGCGCGCCGAGCACCTCGACGACGAGCACCGCGTACGCCCCGGTGATCAGCGCGGCGCGCACCGCGGCGAGCCGTGACGGCGTCACCGCATCGACCCCGCGCGGCTTCGACGCGACCGTGAGCAGGAGCACCGAGGCGGCGGGGAGCACCGCGAGCAGGGAGCCGGCAGCCGACATGGCGGGAAGTAAACACCATCGAGCTGAAACCGCCACGCCGGCTGTCCGACGGTGGCGGCCACCGTTGGGCTGACCAGCCAGGCTAGGCTATGCCCGACGTGTTGTCGCCACCGTGGAGATTCCCGTGAAGCTCTCGATCCTCATGCCGGTCTACAACGAGGAAGAACGCATCGCGGATGCCCTCAAGCAGGCATTGGCGGTGGACTATCCCTGCGAGATTGAGCTGGTCGTCGTCGACGACGGCAGCCGCGACGGTACCGGCGAGGTCCTCGGTCGTGCCGACGACGCGCGCCTGCGGGTCATCACGCACCAGCGCAACGCGGGCAAGGGCGCGGCCATCAAGACGGCGGTGGACAGCGCCGAGGGCGAATACATGGTCATCCTCGACGCCGACCTGGAGTACGACCCGCAGGACATCCCCAAGCTGCTCGCCCCGGTGCTCGACGGGCGGGCCACGGTGGTCTACGGCAATCGCACCTTCGGCAGCCACAGCGCCTACAGCTTCTGGTACGTGATGGGCAACAAGGGCGTCACGATGGCGGCGAACGTCCTCTTCAACTCGTACATCGGCGACCTGGAGACCTGCTTCAAGCTGATGCCGGTGGAGCTCTACCGGTCGCTGGAGGTGCGCTCGCGCGGCTTCGGCATGGAGGCCGAGGTGACCGGCAAGCTGTTGCGCCGCCGCATCCGCCCGTACGAGGTGCCGATCAGCTACCGGGCCCGTGGCCGCGAAGAGGGCAAGAAGATCACCTGGAAGGACGGCGTCGAGGCGATCTGGATCCTCGGTCGCGAGCGCGCCCGCCGTCGCCCCGCGATGTCGTCCGCACGCTGATCGCCGGTAACCTCGAATTGAAGTCCACTTCAATTCGAGGACCCGGTGATGCAGGACGCGTTGACGATCGGTGAGCTGTCCGTACGCTCCGGTGTGGCGCCGTCCGCGCTGCGTTACTACGAGCGGCTCGGTCTGATCCGCGCCGACCGCACCGGCGGAAACCAGCGCCGCTACGCCCGCGCCGAGCTACGGCGGGTCGCCTTCATTCGGATCTCCCAGCAGGTCGGCGTCTCGCTCGACGAGATCCGCGACGCGCTGGAATCGCTGCCGGGGAGCCGCACCCCCAGCCCGCAAGACTGGGAACGCCTCTCCGCGAGCTGGCGTAGTCGGCTCGACGAGAAGATCCGACTGCTCAGCAAGCTCCGCGACGACCTCGACGGCTGCATCGGCTGCGGCTGCCTGTCCCTGCAACGCTGCATGCTCTACAACCCGGGGGACACCCTAGCGACGCAGGGCCCCGGCGCACGCCTCATGCTGCCGCCCGCCTCACCCAACGGTGAGTAGCACCTTCCCGACGTGGTCGCTCGACTCGACCAGCCGGTGCGCCTCGGCCGCCTCGGCCATCGGCAGCCGCCGGTCCACCACCGGCCGTACCGCGCCGGCCACGACCAGCGGCCACACCTCATCGCGTACGCCCCGGACGATCTCCGCCTTCTCGGCCAGCGGCCGGGAGCGCAGCGCGGTCGCCGACACGCTGGCCCGCTTGGTCAACAGTGCGCCGAGATCCAGCTCCGCCTTGCGGCCACCCTGCATCCCGATCACCACGAGCCGACCGCCGGTCGCCAACGCGGCGACGTTCCGCCCCAGGTACGACGCGCCCATGATGTCGAGGATGACGTCCGCGCCGTGGCCGTCGGTGGCCCTGCGCACCTCTTCGACGAAGTCCTGCTCCGCGTAGTCGATCGTGTGCGCCGCGCCCAGCTCGCGCAGCCGGGGATGCTTCGCCGTACGGGCGGTCGCCAGGACAGTGGCGCCGAGAGCCGCCCCGAACTGGATCGCGAACGTGCCGATCCCACTGCCCCCGCCGTGCACCAGCAGCGAGTCGCCGGCATGGAGCCGGCCCACCCCCACCACGTTCGACCAGACCGTGCAGGCCACCTCCGGCAGCGCTGCGGCGTCGACCAGGTCGACGCCGGCCGGCACGGGCAACAGTTGGCCGGCGGGCACCGCGACACGTTCGGCGTACCCGCCGCCGGCCAGCAGCGCGCAGACCTCCTCGCCGACCGCCCACCCGGTCACCTCCGGGCCGATCGCGTCGATCACCCCGGAACACTCCAGACCGGGGTACGCGGGCGCGCCCGGCGGTGGCGGATAGTGCCCCTGCCGTTGCAGCAGGTCCGCGCGGTTGACTCCGCTGGCCCGCACCCTGACGATCACCTCGCCCGGGCTGGGCTCGGGGTCGGGGACCTCGGCCCAGACCAGCTCGTCGGGTCCACCGGGCTGCGGAATGGTGATGGCTCGCATGGCTCCAGTCTCACCCGCCGCGCCTCCCGCCGCAGGAGCACCCTGGCCGGTGCCACTGTGGACGCCCCCCGCCTGGCCGGCGCTTTCGGGGAGGGACGGCGAGCCGGCCAGTGAGCGCCGTGGCAGACTGTTCACGGCCGAGCACCCCACGGGTGGCGGTCCGGGAGGGTTCGCCTAGTGGCCGATGGCGCTGGTCTTGAAAACCGGTAAGGCAGCGATGTCTTCGTGGGTTCGAATCCCACACCCTCCGCCCAATGCCGTGCAGCGGTCAGGTCGCCGGTAGGTAGGTGGCGATCCAGTCCCTCAGTCGTTTCTGCACCAACGCATGCACGTCAACCATTTCGATCCGCTCAGCGACCACTGCTGGATCGACGAGCCCGGCCCGGATCAGCGCGTCGGCGAAGGCGTGGTCCTTCTCCCTGCCGGCTACCAGCTTGGACACGACGCAGTCGTGGGGTTCGAGCGTGTAGTCAGCTCAGGCTTGGGGCGCAGGAGCGCCTCAACCTGCTCTCGCCTGATCCTCCGATGTGCGCCGCTCGCGGCTACGTCCCCTCGGGCTCGTTCCGTCGGGCCTCGCGGATCGTCGTGTCGGCGAGGCGTTCGACGGCGCGTCGACGCTCCTCGGTGAGCGCCCGCTCGTCCGGTTTGCGTAGGACACCGACGACGGCGACCAGAAAGTCCCGCCAGATGCTGAGCAAGGATTCCCCCCGTGGAGCGTTGCAGGGGCACCACCCTAGTCGCCGCCCGTGATCCGGCACACCCCGGACATTCTGTCGTTCCGCGGCGTGGAAAGGGGTATGAAGGGGCAGGTATCTGCCCACTCCGGAAGGACGCGTCCCGATGACCCTGGAACGACCCATCGCCCCGGACCCGTACGAGCTGCTGCCGACCGTTCCCTCGTTCACGCTGACCAGTGACGATGTGCAGAACGGCGAGCCGATGGACGCCCGGCACGCGCATGGCAGCACCGGCGGCGAGAACGTCTCACCGCAGCTGACCTGGTCGGACTTCCCCGCCGAGACCAAGAGCTTCACCGTCACCTGTTACGACCCGGACGCTCCGACCGGCAGCGGCTTCTGGCACTGGCTGCTGGTGAACGTGCCGGTCGGCGTCACGCAGCTGCCCAGCGGCGGGGGCGGCGCGGCGGGCGCCGATCTCGGCGGGGCCTTCTCGGTCCGCAACGACTACGGCGAGCAGGGCTACGGAGGCGCGGCGCCGCCGCCCGGTGACCGTCCGCACCGGTACGTCTTCGCGGTGCACGCCCTGGACGTCGATCGACTGGACCTCACCCCGGACGCGAGCCCGGCCTATGTCGGCTTCAACCTGACCTTCCACACCCTGGCGAGAGCGGTCATCCGCCCGACGTACCAGATCAAGGAATGAGCCGTACCCCGCGATCTTGCACGGTCCGCTCACGGCCGAGTGCAAGATCGCGGGGTGGGTGAGTCAGGCCGGGACTCGGGCTACCGCGAAGACGGACTGGCCGAACGGGGGGCGGACGACCTGTTCGGCGGCCTTGGTGGCGGGGAGGACCAGGGTGTCGTACACCTTGACCATGGGCCCCTCCTTCGGCATCAGCCGGAAGACCTTGGTGGCCATGAAGTAGCCGATCAACCCGAGCGCGTTGGCGTAGTGGATCTTCTCCACGGTCAGGCCGGCCTCGGTCATCGCCGTACCGAGCGTCTCCTTCGTGTAGCGGCGGACGTGGCCGGTGGCGATGTCCGCCGGGCTCATGGCGAACTGGAACGCCGGTACGATGATGATCACCGCACCACCGGGTCGGACCAGGTCGCGCATGCTGCGCAGCGCGCCCACGTGGTCCTCGATGTGCTCCAGGACGTTGTACGACACCGCAGCGCTGTAGGTCCCCCGGTCGTTGTGTGGCAGCAACATCTGCCGGACCTCGATGCCCGGCTGGGCGGCCAGCCGCTCCTTGAGCTGCACGAGCCGGTCGGGATCGGCCTCGGTGGCGGTGAAGCGGGGCAGCCGCTGCGACCATTCCAGCGCGTAGTCGCCGAGTCCGCTGCCGATCTCGATGGGGTCGTCACCGAGGTACGGCACCGCCAGTTCGACGAACCAACGACGGTGGTTGACGGCCGTCGCCAGGCCTTCCAGCACCTCGGACTGGACGCGCTGATCCCCAGTGATTTCTGCCATGCGTCGATTCCTCACGATATGAACTCGACCCGTGCCTGGACCGACAGAGTGAATCATCCGCTTGGATGGCGAAGGAAACGGGGGAGCGGTTGGCCGAATTGCGGTCGGGGGTGGGCACGTGATCGGCGGTCGGCGAACCCGGCACATAGTACGGCAGTACCCCGAAACATGTCACGGCACCGCCATACGCTGACTACCCTATGAATTGTCATGACTACTCCAGAACCGGACGCTCCCGGCGACGGCCCGGCCACCGCGTCGCGGGTGGAGGAGCCCGGCGGCGGCGATCGGTTGCGCCGCAACGGGAAGTGGGTCGATCCGGCGGCCGTGTTGAGCTTCGTGGTGCTCGGCATCTGGGTCACCGGGCGTCTCTGGTGGAACCCGGGCGGTGGAGTGCGGGACAACCGCTCGGACCAGTCGCAGTTCGAATGGATGATGGCGCACGGTGCGCGAGTGGTCACGCAATTCGCGTACCCGTTCCATTCGGACCGGATGAACGTGCCGGACGGCGTCAACCTGATGGCAAATACGTCCGTATTATCCATTTCATTGCCAATGACGCCGATCACCCTGCTGTTCGGACCACGTGCGGCATTCCTGCTCTTTCTCACTCTCGGAATGATCGCCACCGCCACGGCCTGGTACTTCCTGCTCTCCCGCGTCCTGGTCAGGAGCCGGGGGCCGGCCTGGCTGGGTGCCGGCTTCTGCGCGTTCGCGCCGGCCATGGTGTCGCACGCCAACGGGCACCCGAACATCGTGTCGCAGTTCGTCGTCCCACTGATCATCTGGCGTACGCTGCGGCTCGCCGACCCGGGCCGCTGGCTGCGTAACGGTGTGCTGCTCGCGTTGGTGATCGTCTGGCAGGCGTTCCTCAATCTGGAGATCCTGCTGATGACCGCGATCGGGATCGGCGTGATCGTCGGGGTGCTGGCCCTCGCTCGCCCCGCCCTGCGGTCCCGGACCCGGCCCTTCCTCGCCGGCCTGGCCGTCGCCGCCGTCGTCGCCGGCGTGCTGCTCGCGTACCCGCTGTATGTGCAGTTCTTCGGACCCGGCGCCTACTCCGGGCTGTCCAGCCTGATCCGTGGTTACTCCAGTGACCTGGCGTCGTTCGTGGCGTACTCCCGGGAGTCGCTGGCCGGCAGCCCACGCACCGCCGCGGGCCTGGCCAAGAACCCGACCGAGGAGAACAGCTTCTTCGGCTGGTCACTGCTCGTGCTGGTGGTCGCCCTCGTCTGGTGGCTGCGGCGGTCGGCGGTGGTGCTCGCGCTGGCCGGGCTCGGGCTGCTCTTCACCGTGCTCTCGCTCGGACGGGAGATCCAATTCGCCGGTCGCGGCACCGGCGTGCCGGGGCCCTGGGCGGTGCTGGAGAACCTGCCGATCCTGCACTCGGTGGTGCCGACCCGGTGGGCGCTGGCGATCACCCCGATCGTCGGGGTGCTGCTCGCCTACGGCGCCGAGCGCGCCCGCGAGTTGGCCCGTACGCGGCCGTCCGCCCGACCGCAGATCCGCTTCGCCACCGCGACCGTGCTGACGATGGCCCTGCTGCCGATCCTGCCCACCCCGCTGCCCGTGGTCCGGCTGGACCCGGTCCCCACCTTCGTGACCAGTGGGGCCTGGCGGCCGTACGTGGCCGGTGGGCGCAGTGTGGTGACCCTGCCGCTGCCGGACACCAACTACGCGGAGCCGCTGCGCTGGTCCGCCGTGACCCGGCTGGACATGCCGCTGGCCCGGGGCTACTTCCTCGGCCCGGACACCCGTCCGAGCGCCCAGCCACCGAAGGTCGCGCTGTTCACCGCGCCGCCCCGGCCCACCAGCAGTTTCTTCGCCACCATCCGGCGCACCGGCGGGGTGCCCCCGATCACCCCGCAGAGTCGGGTCAAGGCGGTCGACGACCTGCGCTACTGGCGAGCCGGCGTGGTGATCCTCGGGCCCCACGAGCACGAGATGGAACTGCGTCGCGGTATGACCGAGCTGACCGGGATCCAACCGACCTTCACCGGCGGCGTCTGGGTATGGGACGTCCGGCCGCTGACCGACTGAGCAGACTCCCTGCGGTCTCCGGCCCCGGGCCGGGCGCGGGTGGATCAGTCGCGGGACGGACGCGGGTGGATCAGTCGCGGGACGGACGCGGGTGGATCAGTCGCGGGACGGACGCGGGTGGATCAGTCGCAGGTTGGAGGCGTGGATCAGCCCTGTCGGACGCAGCAGCCCTGGCAGACCTTGGGGCTGGGCAGTGTGAAGGCCAGGCAGCACGTGCGGCGCTGGACGCTGGGCTCGCCGGTCGGGCCGGGTACCAGCTCGACCAGATCGGCCAGGTCGAGCGCGTCGAGCAGGGTGTCGATGCTCTCCACCGTCGAGCAGGGCAGCGCGTCCGCAGCCCGCAGGATGCCGTGCGCGATGCCGGAGGCGACCGAACCGAGCAGCGTCCTGGTGCCGACCCGTACCTCCGTCTGGATCGCCGCGATCAGCGGGGCGAGGTGGGCGTCGAGCAGGGAGGCGCGCAGCGCGGCCAGCAGCTCCGCCTCGCCCGCGACGACGCGTACCTCCGGCAGGCCGGACAGCGCCAGCGGGTCGCTCGGCAGCACGGCCACGGTGGTGCCGTGGCGCAGGCCCAGCGTGATCAGCGGGCGGTGGTCCTCGAAGTGGGTCAGCACGTCGGAGGGGTCGAGCAGCGGAACCCGGCGGGCCGAGGCCCAGCCGAGCACGACCGGCAACGCCGTCCAGTAGCTGTACGACTTCCAGGCCAGCGCGGCGCAGGCGTGCGGGGTGCCGCCCCAGCGGACGCTCGCCGCCCGCAGCAGCTCCGGCAGGCGGGTGCCGTCGATCAAAGTGGTGGCGGGCGCCCAGCCGAACTCGTCGTCGACAACCAGGCCCCGGGCGAGCCCGGGAAGGTCATCGGTGCCGAACATGGCCCGCAGCGCGGCGGTGACGGGCGCGAGCGGCGTGGCGGCCACGTCCCGCCTCGGCATCACCGCAGTCACCTGAGCCGTCCCCCGTCTGCATGGCCGAGGAGCCTCCCTCGGCGGACGACCAGATGCCGTCCTGAGCTAAGGCTAGCCTAACCAAGCTCGCCGGTATACGCGAGTGCCTGTAATCCGGGCGACAGCGGCTGCCGTATTCGGGCAGGCGGAGAGGCCCCGGACCGCGTACCGCGATCCGGGCCTCGTAAACGCGACTCAATCGTTCAAGCCGCAGTCCTTCGCCGGCGTGGGCGTGCAGGACAGCTTCTGGTAGCGGCCGATGTCACCACCGAGTCCGAACGGGGAGCTGTCAAGCGGAGTGTCGGGAACATGCCAGATAAGTGTGCGTCCGGACACGGAACGTGAAACTGATACTCCCGGCCGCGAGGAAGCCGATGACGACCTCACCCCTCGAACGAGCTGCCGAGTCATTTGCGGCCGAGCTTGCCCGGCAGCGTGCCGGGCGGGGCCTCTCCAAGAAGCAACTGGCCGTGCTGATGGGCTTCGACCCGTCCTACGTGAGTCACGTCGAGGGCCGCCGACACCGCCCGACCGAGGACTTCGCCCGCCGTGCCGAGGCCGTCCTGGAGGCCAGCGGCACGATCTGGCAGCGTTTCCGGGAGTACGACGACCTGCGGCACGCCCGCTCTGGCCAACCGCCGCGCGAACCCTCGCTGGCCGGCCAGTGGCTGCCCCCCGGCACCGGCCTCGTGGTGGAGCGGGAACTGGCCACCCTCACCCACACCGACAACGGCTACCGGTGCGTCATCCACCGCGAGCTGTACAACGCGGGCACCGAGCCGGTCACCCGCTACCTCGTACGCGTGGCGGTGGACCGCTACCCGAACGATCCCGGTCGCTCCAACCGGCACCACCGGGAACACCCGCTCACCTTCGCCGAACTGCAACTACAGGCCCGACGCGACGACAGCACCGGCGATCCGGAGCCGATGCACTGGCGGGCGAAATACGACCGGGACGCGTTCAAGGAGATCTGGCTCCTCTTCGAGAACAGCGAACGCCGCTTCCCGCTCTACCCCGGCGACCGGACCAGCATCGAGTACGCGTACAGCGTCGGACACGAGAAGTGGGGCCCCTGGTTCCAGCGGGCCGTCCGGCTGCCCACCCGGCACCTCGCCGTACGCCTGGATCTGCCGGCGGCGCTCGATCCGCAGGTCTGGGGCGTGGAGACCTCACTCTCCGCGGAGGAGGGCCCACTGCGGACGGCCCCGCAGCGACGCGGCGAGGGCGAGCGGGCGACCTTCGACTGGCAGACCGACGACCCGCCGCTCAACGCCCGCTACCGGTTGCAGTGGCGCTTCCGGGCTCGGCCGGGCACCGACCCGGACGCCGGCCCCGGCAGCACCCGGGTCCGCCCCAGCGACCGGATGCGCGGGCTTGGCATCGTGCAGCGTGGCGACGACCTTCTCCGCCAGCCGGTTCGACAGTTCGACCTGCCCGGTGAGGAGCAGGTGGCCCGCGACATCGTGGACCGCCTCACCATGGCGCTGTCCCGGCTCGACGCGCTGCACCCGTTCAGCAAGGGGGTGGGCATCGCCGCACCGCAGCTCGGCATCGGCCGTGCCGCCGCCGTCGTCCGACCCCCCGACCGCTCGGCGGAACCGGTCGTCCTGCTCAACCCCCGGGTCGTCGACGCCGACCCGGAGACCGACGAGCAGTACGAGGGATGCCTCTCCTTCTTCGACCACCGGGGTCTGGTGCCCCGCCCGCTGCGACTCGACGTCGAACACGCCCAGTGGGACGGCAGCCGGATCATCACGTCGTTCGAGTTCGGCATGGCCCGGCTCGTCGCGCACGAGATCGACCACCTACAGGGCCGGCTCTACGTCGACCGGATGGCGCCCGGTGTGCCGCTGGTGCCGGTCGAGGAGTACCGGGAGACCGGGCGACCCTGGCGCTACTGAAACCGGTCGACCCTGGCGCTACCGAGTCGGGGAGGGACCGGGGCGCGCGCCCCAGGGGGCAGGGGCACGCGCCCCGGTGTGGGGGGAGGAACGTCTAGAGATCGCCGAACGTGTCGTAGCGGATGTTCGGCGGTGGTACCTCGTCGGCGGCCAGCACCCGCAGGGTCGACCCGACCATCTGCGCCGACCCGGACACATAACAGTCGTGGGTCGTCCACGGGCCGTACCGGGCCACCACGTCCGGGATGTCTCCCAGATCGCCGGCGAAGTCCGGGTCGTCGCTGCACGCCGCGGTGACCGACAACCACGGGTGCGCCGCCACCAGGTCCTGCAACCCGGCCAGGCCGTACAGGTCCGACGCCTGCCGAGCGCCGTAGAAGACGTGCACCCACCGCGTCCGGTTGTAGGTGGCCAACTCCTCCACCAGCGCCTTGATCGGCGCGAGCCCGACGCCGCCGGCCACGCAGAGGATGTCCCGCTCGGAGGAACGGTCCAGGGTCATCGACCCCATCGGCGCCGCCAGGCGCAGCAGATGCCCGGGCCGCACCCGGCGGACCAGCGCCCCAGACACCCACCCCGCACCGGGACTCCGCACGTGGAACTCCAGCACGTTGTCGTCGTTCGGGGCGTTCGCCACCGAGTAGTTCCGCCACACCCTCGGGTGGAAGCGGGGCAGCTCCAAACTGACGTACTGGCCCGCCCGCCAGGACAGCGGATGTTGCAGGGCTCGGCAGGTCAGCACGGCAATGTCGGGGCCGTGGCGCTCGTGGGTCAGCACCTCGGCGTGCCAGAACGGCGGATTGTCGTCGTCGGTCGCCCCGGCGACCATCTTCGCCGCGATGGCCGCGTACGCGTCCCGCCACGCCTGGTCGTACTCCAGGTTCCAGCCGTCGCCGGCGGTGCTGCGCAGCGCGTCGAGCAGCGCGACGCCCATCGTGGCGTAGTGCCGGTCGTCGACGTGGTACTTACGGTGGTCGCGGCCCAGTGCGCGCAGGAACTCGTCGAAGCTCTCCGGGTCGTCCACCGTGTGGACCGCCGTGATGATCGCCTCCAGCAGGCGGTCACCCTGGCCGGTCATCTGCACCGGGAAGAGCTGCCGCAGGGCGGGATCGAGCAGGAACAGCCGGGCGTAGAAGTGCCCGCTCAGCCGCTCCCGGTCCTCCTCGACCAGCGTCCAGCTCTCCTTCAGCAACCGTGCGACGTTGTCCACCGGTGCTCCTTCTCCAGACGGCAGCGGATCGGGCGCCCATAGAATCTCCACGGAGCGTGCACATCGGTCGCACAGAATGTGCGATCGGTTCATGCCGGCCGGTCAGCCGTGCCCGTGGTGCCGTCCGTCGGGCAGAGTGGTGCGGTGACCGTTGAGCTGACCCGCCCGGTGTCCCGCCGGCTGCTGGGGACCGAGACGTTGCTGGTCCTCGGCCTGTCCCTCGGGCAGTCCGCCGTCTACGCGGTGGTCTCGATCATCGCGAAGCTGACCGCGGAGGGCCCGCTCTCCAAGCAGACCGCCGCGCTGAACACCTCTGCGTCGGCCCGCCCCTGGCTGGACCTGACGTACCAGCTCCTCGGCATCGTGTTCGCGCTGCTTCCGGTGCTGCTCGCCGTACACCTGCTCAGCCGGGACCCCGGCGACCCCGCGCGTACCCTCGGCCTGGACGCGCGGCGGGCCGGCCAGGATCTGGCGCGCGGCGCCGGCCTGGCCGCGCTGATCGGTCTGCCCGGCCTGGCCCTGTTCTGGGTGGCGGCGTACCTCGGCCTCAACGCCACGCTGGTGCCGGCGGCGCTGCCGAAGGTCTGGTGGGCGGTCCCGGTGCTGATCCTCGCCGCCGTGCAGAACGCCGTGCTGGAGGAGGTGATCGTGGTCGGCTATCTGGTCACCCGGCTGCGCCAGCTCCAGTGGCGGCTCGCCGCGATCATCGCGGCCAGCGCGCTGCTGCGCGGCTCATACCACCTCTACCAGGGCTTCGGCGCGTTCGTCGGCAACGCGGTGATGGGCGTCGTGTTCAGCCTCTTCTACCTGCGTACCCGTCGGGTGATGCCCCTGGTCATCGCGCACACCCTGCTCGACGTGATCGCCTTCGTCGGCTACGCGTCGCTGCCCCGCGAGTGGTTCGACTGGCTGTGACCGGTCAGCGGGGGCCCGGCCGGTAGGCGGCCACGGCCCGCGCGGCCAGCCGGTCGGCCGCCGCCGCGTCGCCCAACGTGGCGGCCACCACAGCCGCGCCCGGCACCAGCCGGGAGGCCAACCGCAGTGCCACCCAGCCTCCGGCCTGCGCGGTGAGCGGCGCGGCCAGCCGCCATGCGGCCTCCGCGGCCCTCCGCCACGTCCCCTCCGCCGGATCGCCGGCCTCCCGCGCACCGGCCAGCGCCGCCCGGGCGCTCGCCGCGTCCGGGTGCACCTGGGTCAACACCAGCAGCTCCTCGACCCGATCGGGATGCGACGGGTCCCGGCCGTAGGCCGCCGCCAGGCGCAACACCAGGTTCGACTGGGTCCACAGCACCGACACCAGCTCTGCCAGCGGCGCGAAGAGCCCGGCGAGCGCCGCCGCCGCCCCGCCCACGCCCGCGGCCCGCACGTACTGCCGGGTCGCCAGGCGGGCCAGACCGTCCGCCGGAGCGTCCGGGTACCGGTCCCGTAGCCGCCGCGCCCACTCGGCGGCGCCCGGACCGAGCGTCCGTACCGCCTCCAGCGCCAGCAACTCCGGAGCGAAGCCAGGATGGTCGCGCAGGCGCGCGACCACCGCCGGCAATTCGGGGGTACGGGGTGAAGCCGTCTCGGGGTTGCCGGGTGCAACCGCCTGAGGGCTTACCGCCGCAGCGGGCTCGGGGGTGATCGCGGAAGCCACTTCCGGGGTGGATGCCGGTGCGCTCGCCTTCGGCGTGGCGGCTCTGCGCGGGGTGGGCTTCTCCGGTTCCGCCGTGCGCGGGGTGGACTTTCGCGGCGCGGCTGGGTCCGGAATCGCCTGGTCCTGGGTCGTCGAGCGCGATGTCGCCTCACCCGGGGTCTTCCTGCTCGGGGTCTTCCTGCTCGGGGTCTTCCTGCTCGGGGTCGTCTTGCTCGGGGTCGTGGCGCGGGTGGGCGTGGCGCGCTTGCGAGGGGTTGGCGTGATCCCGGTCGGCTCGGAGGTGACGGGCGTCGCATCCGGGATGGCCGGCGCTGGCGGGGGTGGTGTCGGTGCGACGGCCGCCGTGCTGGTGGCGGTCTTCTGCGGCCGGGGAGCCCACGCCCTCGGCGGCCGGACTGTCGGGTCTCCCGACGCGCCGGGAGGTGCCTCGTCCTTGGCGGGGTGAGCTGCCGTCTTGGCGGGCTTCTTGGCTGCCGTCTTGGCGGGATGCGCCGAATCTTCGGCGGCGGGCGGCTCGACCGGGGCGCTCTCCGCGTCGGCGGGGGTTGGCTCCGGCTGTCGAGGCAGGGGACGGTCCGGCTCCGGTGGCTGGAAGATCACCGGTGCCGCCTTGGCACGTCGTGGACGCGGGCTCGCCGGTGCCGCAGGGGCGGTCTCGGCAGACTGCTCGGTCGCCTGCGGCGGCGTGAACGTGGCCCGCGCCGAGCGCCGACGCGGGCGCTCAGCAGGCTCTTGGCGGGTCGGTTCGCTGGGCGGCTGCTCCTGCATATCGATGGAGCGTAGTCCCGATCACGTCACCGCACAGCGGCGAAATACCGGGGCGGGGCGCCCCGGTCGGCGTACCCCGGAAGTCGTTTTGCCCCCGGTGGGTGCCGACCTGTATCCTCGGGCGCGGTGGTCTGCGGGCCACCAGGGAGACTTCGCCTAGTCTGGTCTATGGCGCCGCACTGCTAATGCGGTTGGGGTCTTAAAGCCCCTCCCGGGTTCGAATCCCGGAGTCTCCGCGCGAAAGCCGGGTGTGTACACTGGCTGAGCACGAGCGCCCGTAGCTCAATGGATAGAGCATCTGACTACGGATCAGAAGGTTAGGGGTTCGAGTCCCTTCGGGCGCACGAATGATCAAGGCCGTGACCTGCCAGAACAGGGGTCGCGGCCTTTTTCTTTCCCATTTTCGTTGCCGATTGTCCTACATTTTGGAACGTTGGTGCTCCGTTGGTGCTCCTCTGTTTCGGCGGGGGTTTGTGCTGGCTGGGGTCGGAACGGTCGGTGCTGGCGTGGTTCGTGTCGGCGGGTCCGGGCGGGCCGGTGGGGCCGTGGCGGTCAGGTCGCCTGGTGGTGGGTCCCGGCGCTTCCGATTCATGGCTCGGGGGAGTGTGCGGGCGCGGTTGTGGACGGCGTGGCCAACATCGCCCTCGCCACCCGCCGCCCACACGACCTCATAACCGCCGTGACCAGCAGTTACCCAATGATGTAATGACCCTGGATGAGTGAGGTGCACGACGGGGCGGGCAATAGCTCAATCGATTGGTTGCCGGATACCCTTCGGGGCCTGGCACCTGCCAGCCCTCGGCCCTGCGGTGACCTGGCCGGGGTGTCAAGGGTCAGGACGAAGTGGCTCTGGCCCAAAGTTGGTGATTTCGTCCTCGCGTGGCGTAACGGCTATTCGGCGAGGATGACGCGGAGCCGGAGGAGGTCGAAGTTTGCTCGGCCGTACATTTGCCTCTTGATCGTCTTCAATCTGCCGACGTTGCCTTCGACGGCGCCGCTGCTGTAGGGCAGGGTGAGTCCGTTGCGGACCGCGTCGTAGTCCTTGAGCAGCCCGGAGGCGAAGCCAGCCAGCTGTGCGACTGTGCTGGAGCGGGCCTGCGTGATCCAAGTGTCCAGGTGCTGGCCCTGGCGTTGGCGCAGCATGCCGGCGAAGTCACTGACCAGTCGGTCGACGGTGCGCAGGCTGTCACACCGCTCGAGGATTCGGGCCAGGTCAGCGTGTTCACGGGCGGTGCGCTCGGCGGCGGGCCGGATGATCCAGCCGGTCACCTCCCGGGGCTTCGGCGCGACCGGGGTCACGGGGTCGGCTTGATCGTGCCGTCGCGCCAGGTCTGCAGCAGTCGGCGCACCGTGCGTGCGCTACCGTGGTAGCCGCGTTCGCGTAGCTCGTCCGTCAGCCGGACGGCGTTGGTGCAGCCCTGCTTCCACCGTTCGGCGATGTAGGCGGCGTGTTTGTCGAGGTCACGGGTGCGCGGGGCGGTCTCGGTGAGCAGTTCGTCCGCGGTCGCCGCCCGTAGGTAGCGACGCACCGTCTTGCCGTCGAGGTTCAACGCTCGGCTGATCGCGGTCGTGCCGACACCAGTGGCGTGCAGGGTGTGGATTTCGGCGTGCCGTTGTCTGGTCACCTCGGCGCGGTGGCCCTGCTCACCATCGGTGGACGGGCGCGGCTGGGCGACGGCTTCGGCTTCCGGCCGGTCCTTGAGACAAACGCGGTGTGCACGCACGACCCGGTCGACGGCCTGGGTGAGGTTCTGTAGCAGGTGGAACCTGTCGGCGACATGGATCGCGTCCGGCGCGCCGAGCCGTCCGCCTTCGGCGTACCCGCTCGCACGGTCACGGCAGATCACCTGCGCGCCGGGATGGGCGCGCAGCCAGTCGGCGAACGTGTCGGCGTGCCGGTCGGGCAGCAGGTCCACGGGCCGGCCGGTGCGCATGTCAACGATGATGCTGCCGTAGGTGTTGGGCGCGGTTCACCGCCAATCCAGCCTCTCCAACTGGACCAAACGCTTGGCTTCGGCTCGGCGACATCCTCGACGCAGCAGTTGGCGGCTCTGCCTGGCCGCCTTGCCCAGTTCAAAGTGAACCCACCAGCACCCGCCTCGTCAGAGCGCCCTGGCGCGCCACCGCCGCCCGCTCGCTCCCACCGCCGCCGTGCACTCACCTGACGCGCCACCCCGGGGAGTCACGGCGTGGCGCGTCAATGAAGTCGTCCCGGCCGCGCGCGTGGATCTATCGTCTCTCTTCGTGGGTTACTCCCGATGGGTGCTGGCAGATCTTCAGGTCCACACGCCGGCCGACTTCCACCAGAAGTACGGCGACGTCGGTGGCCCGTCGCCGAACGCCGCGTTCGCCGAAACGCTGATCAAAGCGCATGCCGACGCGGGGGTGTCGGTCATCGCGGTCACCGATCACAACACCCTCGCCTGGTATCCCGAGCTTGCCGCGGCGGCCCGTCGTCACGGCGTGGTGGTGTTTCCCGGGATCGAGTTCAACGTCAACAAATGCCATCTGATGGCGATCTGGGACTGCAACGACGACGGTTATCAGCGCGGCCAACAGTTCCTCTCGCACTTGTTCCCGCCCAACAGCCCGCCGGCGTTGACCGAGCGGCGTGAGCCGAACCCGACCACGGTCGGTTCCCCTTTGGACCTGGTCAAGACCGCTGCGCAGACGTATGGGGCGCTGGTGCTCGCGCCGCACTCCACCGCCAAAGACATCGGCCTGTTCGCGCGCAACGTCTGCAACACAAGCGCGCAAATCGCGCAGAGTGGCTTCGTCGCCGGCTTCGACGTGTGGGGAAATGAGGGCGCCGATGTCCTGCGCAACCCGCGCTCCCAGTTCGGTCAGCACCGCCCCGCGTGGTTCATCTCCGGAGATGTCCGCGATCTTGAGACCGTCGGTCGACGCGCGGTCTACCTGAAGCTGGGCACGCCCCCGACCTTGGAGAGCCTGCGCCAGGCGTTCTTGATGCCCGACCAGCGGATCCGGCTCCAGGAGCCCCACCGCGCCAAGTTCGGGCGGGTTCCCGGTCTGCAGTTCCTCGACGGCACCGACCCCACATGGCCGCGCCTGACCCGGCTAACCGTTACAGGTGGTTTCCACGACGGCCTTGCCCTCGATCTCGGGCCAGGTTTGAACGCCATCATCGGCGGCAAGGGCGCGGGAAAGTCCACCACGATTGAGATCGTCAGGCACGCTTGCGCCGCACCCGCCCCGAAGACGGACGACAACCGGAACAACCGGGTCGCGAACTTCTCGGCCAACGCGACGGCCACCCTCGGCGTGGTAACCGCCGACCAGCAGCGCTACGAGATCACCCGATCCGGCGACGATACGCCGCCGCAGCTGCTGCGCAACGGCCTCGACACCGAACTCGACGTCTCGCGCCGCTTCAGCGTCAGCGTCTACGGCCAACGTGAACTCGCCCTGCTCGCCGACGATCAGTCCGGGCTGCGCCAGTTCCTCGCGATCTCGGCAGACCCGGATCTCACCGCCGCTCACGCCGAGCAGGAACGTTGCCTGCGCGAGTTGGAGGCGACCAACGCCGACCTCGGCAAGCTCGAGGCGACCCTAGCCCGCTCGGCGGACAGCGAGGAGAAGCTTAGGGACATCCGTGACCAGCTGGAGGTCGCCGGTCAGCACGGGGCGGAGCAGCACGTCGCCGCCTCCCGCGAACTCACCGCGGTCCAGGCGGAGGTCGCCGCGGTGAGGACCTGGCTGAAGGGGGTGGAGCCGATCGTGGAGCAGATCCGTTCCGCCGCCGCACGCCCCGCCGTCCGCGAGCACGACGTCGTCCCGGCGGCCCTCATCGGCGCCGCCGCCCAAGCCGAGTCCACAATACGAGCAGCCGTGAACACGATCCTCGATGCGGTACGCCTGGGACTGAGCACGCTCGAACCGGCCGTCGAAGAACACCAGGCTCTGGTTCAAACACGCCGGCACCAGATCAACGTGGCCTTGGCCGACGCCGGCCTCACCAACCCGGACGAGCTCGCCCGCCTCCAACGCACCGCCGCCGACCTCGAACGCGCCGTCGCCAAGACCCCGGCACAGCGACAGCGCCTCGAGGAACTCCACGCCGTACACGCCGACCAGATCGACGAATTGCGAGCCGCCAGGCGAGCCATCTCGCAACTTCTGCAGACCGCCGCAGCGAACCTGACCGTCACAGTTGGCGGCCGGGTCCGGGTCGTCGTGCAGCCCCAAGCCGACCGAACCGACCTACAAGACCTACTGACCCAACTGGTCGCCGGGAAGAACGTCCGCAGCGACCAGATCACCAAGCTGGCCGACACATCCCCCGCAGTGCTCGTCACCGCCCTCAAATCCAACGAGGAACAACTCGTCAAGCTCGGCGTCAGCGAGAACACCGCCGCGAAATTGCACACCCTGACCGCCGGCAAAGTACGGCAAATCGAGCAGTGCGACACCCCCGACCGCATCGTGGTCGAGATCAACCTCAGTGACAACGACGAGCCCCGCTGGCTCGACGTCCGCAGAGTTAGCCCCGGACAGAAGGCCACCGCCATGTTGTCGCTCGCCCTGGTCACCGGCAGTAATCCGCTGATCATCGACCAGCCGGAGGACGACCTGGACAACCGCTACATCTACGACCAGGTCGTCCGGCAGCTGGCCGAGGTCTCCAACCGCCGACAGGTCATCGTCGCCACTCACAATCCGAACATCCCCATACTCGGCGACGCCGAGATGATCCTCGCCCTCGACGCCACCATCGACAAGAGCCGCGTGGTGGCCTGCGGCGCCATCGACGAACCGGCGGTCGCCGACGCCGCCCGGCAGATCCTCGAAGGAGGCGACAAGGCGTTCCGAGACCGCGCCCGGCGGTACCGAGCCGCGCACTGACGGCGGTATCCGCGCAGCTCCCGGCACCACCCGCCCACGCCGCCGAGTGCAATCACCCGGCGTTCTCGCCGCGATCGCGGCCACGCCCGCTGTGACCCGATAGGTGCGTTGACCTGCACGGTGAGTGTCCTGTCCACGGACTGGCCGACGGTCGCAAACCCCTCGGTCAGCTCGTGTGGAAGGGTCCCCATGGCAGCAGCATCCGTGATCACCCTCGGCGTCGACACCCACAAGGATCTGCACGTCGCGGTCACCCTCGACGCGCTCGGCCGGCGCCTCGGCATAGCCAGCTTTCCCACCGACGACGCCCACCACGCTGACCTGTGGCAGTGGGGCGCCGGGTTTGGGCAGCTCGCCCAGGCGGGCGTGGAGGGTACCGGCAGCTACGGCTACCGGCTTGCCTAGTTCCTGACCGGCCGCGGTATCACCGTGTTCGAGGTCAACCGGTCCGACCGCGCCGCCCGGCGTCGCCGAGGCAAGTCCGACCCCGTTGACGCCGAGAACGCCGCCCTCGCGGTTCTCTCCGGCGACGCGACCGCCACCCCCAAGACTCGCACCGGACCAGCCGGGCAGCTGCGGGCTCTACTGGTTGCCCGGCGCAGCGCGACCAAATCACGCACCCAAGCCGAGCTGCAGCTCCGTAGCGTCATCCTCGAACTCGACGATGACCAGCGCGCCCAGCTGGACCGCCGGCGCACCGACCACCTCGCCGCCGCCTGCGCCGCGCTGACAGGCGCCGACGGCATCAGCCTCGCCTTGGCCTCGCTGGCCCGCCGCTGGCAGTTCCTCGACACCGAGGTCCGCGCGAACACCGCCCAGGTCGAGGCGATCGTCCGCCAGACCACTTCCCGGCTGATGGACCAGCCCGGCATCGGGCCGATCACCGCAGCCCAGCTCCTCGCGACCGCTGGCGACAACCCCGACCGGCTGAGCAGCGAGGCCGCGTTCGCCGCGCTCTGCGGTGTCAGCCCGGTCGAGCACTCCAGCGGTAAGACCCAACGCCACCGGCTCAACCTCGGTGGTGACCGCGCCGCCAACAGCGCACTATGGACGATTGCCAACAACCGCCTTATGCATGATCCGCGCACCCGCGAGTACGCAGCACGCCGCACGGCGCTCGGTTCCAGCCGCAAAGAGATCCTGCGCCTGCTCAAGCGCTACATCGCCCGCCAAGTCTTCACCGAGATCCGCCGCGCCCTTACCCCGCCGAAGATCAACCGAATCAAAACTTGACATAGGGGCATCACCGCGCTGCCCACGGCGCGGCGGCGGGGTGAGGTGGCGACTCACCAACTGCTACGGCGACTCGAATAGGAGAAGCCCTGACATACGGCGTACGGCACCTCCGGCTCGAGGCAGGCCGACACAACCACCGCGCCCTGCGGCTCTACACCGCAGCCGGATACGAACCCACCCCGCCCTACTTCCTGGCAGAAACCCGGCTATCAACCGGGCTTTCGACAAGCGCCTCCAGCCGTATGCGCCGGCGACGAAGCGCTGCGCGAGCACCCGCCCGCAGGCGTGGCCGAACAGGCCGGGGAGTGGGCGGACTGCCAGGCGGGCGAGGTTGGTGAGCACGACGGTGACGCCAGTCGAGCCACTCAACCCACAGATCCCCAGCTCACCGCACGCGTCGCCCACTACGAAACGGCCCTGCCCGGCGGGCAAGGGCAGCACAGGCGGCCGCCCGGCCTTGATCACATCCTCGGTGGTGCTTCTATACCGAGTAGGTTGAGGCCGGTGGCGAGGGTACGGCCAGTGAACTGGCACAGCGCAATTCGGTTGTCGCGCTGAGCGGGGGTGTCTGCGCGCAGCACAGGACAGGACTCGTAGAACTCGGTATACGCCTTGGCGAGTTCGAACAGGTAGCCGCACAGCCGGTGTGGTTCGAGAGTGGTGGCGACCTCGGTGAGGATTTCCTCGCACTCGTCGAGGGAAAGGATGAGTGCGCGCTCGGTGGGGTGTAGCGGCAGGGTCGCGTCGACCTGCCCAACGGTCTTGCTTCCAGGGACCTTGCGAAGGATTGATTGGATCCGGGCGTGGGCGTACTGGAGGTAGACGCCGGTGTTGCCGGAGAGCGCGACCATTCGGCCGATGTCGAACGTGTAATCCTTGGTGCGGGAGGTGGACAGGTCGGCGTACTTGACCGCGCCGATGCCGGCGGCCTGCACAACGTGGTCGAGGGTCGCGGCGTCCAGGCCGTGCGCCTTCTCGGCGATGACGGTGCGCGCGCCGTCGACAGCGGCGTCGAGTAGTTCGCTGAGGCGAACGGTGCCGCCGGAGCGGGTCTTGAACGGTCGCCCATCAGGGCCGAGCACGGTGCCGAAGGGAACGTGTACGGCGTCGACGCCGTGGGTCAGCCATCCGGCTCGCCGTGCGGTAGCGAAGATCATGCGGAAGTGCAGGGCCTGGCGGGCGTCGACGACGTAGAGGATGCGGGTGGCCTTCAGATCGCGGATGCGGTATCGGATCGTGGCCAGATCGGTCGCGGCGTAGCCGAAGCCGCCGTCGTTCTTACGCACGATCAATGGGACCGGATCACCGTCCGGGCCGATGATGTCTTCGAAGAAGACGCACAGCGCGCCCTCGCTGGGCACCGCGATGCCGGCGGCGGTCAACTCGTCCACGACATCGCCGAGGTAGGGGTTGTAGGTGGACTCGCCTGCCGAGTCGGCAGGGGTGAGTAGCACTCCGAGGCGGTCGTAGAGGGCCTGGAAGGCGTGCTGGGATTCACCGACAAGATCGCGCCAGACGGCGAGGGTGTCCAGGTCGCCGGACTGGAGGGCGACGACCCTGGATCGAGCTCGGTCGGCGAAGGCCGTATCGGCGTCGAACTGCGCACGGGCGGCGCGGTAGAGCCCGTCGAGCGTGGACACCGTGCTGGTGGCGTCCACAAGCGTGTCCTGCTGCCGCCAGGGCAGCTCGGGGTGCTCGTCGAGATACTGGATGAGCATGCCGAACTGGGTGCCCCAGTCACCGAGGTGATTCTGGCGAACCACCTCGGCACCGAGAAAGTCCAGGACACGAGCGAGGGCATCGCCGATGATCGTGGTCCGCAGGTGCCCGACGTGCATTTCCTTGGCGATGTTAGGTGCCGAGTAGTCGATTACGACGCGCTCGCCGGTCGCCGGCGTGCCGATACCGAGCCGCTCGTCGCTCATTCGATCGTTGACCCGGTCCCAGATCGCCCCGTCCCTCACCCGCAGGTTGAGGAAGCCGGGTCCAGACACTGTCGCGGAGACGGTCTGGTCGTTGATCGCTTCGGCCAGGGACTGGGCCAGTTCACGGGGTGACCGGCGGGCCTGCTTGGCTAGCGCGAGGGCGACGTTGGACTGGAAGTCGGCGTGGTCGGATCGTCGCACCAGGGGGTCGCCGCCGGCCAGATCGGCTGGCAGGACCTGGGTCATGGCCGCGGACACCGCGGACTCCACCAGGTTTTTGGTTGCGACGGCGTCGGTCACTCGGGCGTCTTCCTTCTCGTCCATCACAAGCTGTGATTGTTTGGCACGCAACTGACATCGGCAGCCTACCGGCCGAGCCGCTCGACTCCGTCATGGTTTGCCGCCCCCACAGCGGGCGACGAGTGATCTTCGTATCTGTGCACGCTGTTCCACGAGCACCCCGTCAACGGCGCGGGTCGCGTCGGCAGTGCTCAAGCCAGCCAAGCCGCACTGGACCAGACCATGCAGAGCGGCTGTGTCCGAGGAGGCGTAGCCAAGGTAGTCCTTGCCATGGCTGCCGCTACCGGGATCACTGATCAGCATGTGGACGAGGTGGGTTATGGAGATCCGTTCGGTTTCATCGACCATTGACAGGGCCAGCAGTGCCACCGCGTTGCTCGCCTGCGCTTGGTGTTCGCGGTAGCGCTCGACGTTTCCGCCCAGGAAGATGTGAGGGCTGGTGAGCGCGTTGAGGATCAGGCGGAGCTTGAACGGTGTCGAGTTCAAGAACCCCGGTTCTGCGACTACCGGCGGAATCGACAGCCGGCCCGAAGGGTCGATGACAAAGCCGCCGAGCGCGATGGCTTGAATCACCTCATCGGTACGGGCGAAGAGCTTGACCTCGTACGCCACCTCCTCGTCAAGGTCCAATCCGTGCCGGGCGTGCAGGCTCCGCACCTCGCTGACGAGCGCTGCGGTATCCATCCGGTCGGGCACTTCATCGGTGATGAGGAGAAGGTCCAGGTCTGACTGAGGGCTGGCGGTACCACGGGCATGGGAGCCGTAGACGAGGCCGTAGCCGGCGGTGCCAACAAGCTTGTGCAGAACCCGGCTCGCGTCGGCGAGCAGCTCATTGATCATCGGAGCCTCCGCGTCAGCGACGCCGGCGCCGACCCCGCCACATGCGCGCGGCTCTCGATCTTCCAGAAGTCGATGAGATGGACTCCCGAGGGGATAAGGACCTCGCCCGATGGCTGCTCGTGCTCCCTGGCGAAGCGTTCAACCGCGGCTCGGGTCGTGGGGTCGGAGACCAGTGCGGGGAACGACTTGAGGTGCACGATCTCAAACCACCGGCGCGCCGCGTCCGGAGTCGGAGCTGCGGCGACACCGCCACGACGGGTGTGGACCAGGCGGCCCTCGCCGCGCGACTCGGCGTCCCGTAGTCCCTCGATGACAATCTCACGGGCGTATCCGCGGCCAGTGCCGGGAAATGGGGCGATCTGCTCCCAGAGTTGGGTGACGAGTCGCTGCTCGGGCGTTTCGGAGTCGAAGAACATGACGATCAGGCGGCCATTCGGGGCGACCAGGCTCAGGACGTCGCGCACAAATCCGTCGGCTCGCCTGCGGGCATCCGCCGCGTCGGCTCGCGGGCGGATGCCTTCGGATGTCATCTCCTCGAACAGATCGAGGATGGGGTAGCTCAAGGACCAGAACGCGCCGACTACGTCGAACGTGCCTGCCAGGCCCTTGGCATGCATCGCCTCGACCGCCTCCCGGATGTCCAGGCACGCGGCCTGGGCGTCCGGGAACCGCTGGCGGAAGGCTGCGATCATCGGTCCGCCGCTATCGATGCCGTACAGCGTTGCGGCGTATGGGGCCAGAACGGTGGTGACCCGCCCGGTCCCGCAACCGAGATCCAGGACGTTGAGCCGTCGGTCGTTGCCAGGCTGCCCGTAGTGCTCAAGCATGAGCCGTGCCACCAGGTCGACATCCTCCACACCGTCGAAGAAGTGTGGCAGCAGTACCTGCTCGTAGATGCCGGGCGCGTGGTAGACCGCGCGGAATTTTTCGGATTGAATATCCATCATCTGCCTCCCAGGGTGAGTGACGACGGGGATCCGGTTAGCAGGACTCTTCGATTTCAGCACCAAGCGCCTGCACATGTCCGAGGATGCCGCGGATGTGGCGCTCCTCGATACGTAGATTCGCGCCCATGAATCGGAGTGGATGCAGGATTTCGCCGGTTCGCAGTACCCCGGGGTCGGGGATGCTGAACTGGTGCAGGTGCCACTGGCCAACCTCGAGAAGGCGGCGGTGGATCTCCTTGTTCACGGTGTTGACGCGATCGATGTCCGGCCGGGTGGGGTCGACGTCCGTGGGGAGGTAGAGAAACGCCACGGCCGTGAGGTCTGGATCGTGTAGCCGCAGGAAGCGGGGCCGCTGGTCAACCGCCTCGACGAACGCCCGCGTGATCTCCATCCGGCGCTCGATCATTGCGGCGAGCCCGGCGCGTCCGTGGGCGCGCATCATCATCCACAGCTTGAGCGACGCCCACGGTTTGGTTCCAATGAATGGTGTGATCTGTCCGAAGGCAAAGTCCTCCTGCATGATGAGGTCGGAATAGCTGGTGATCATGCGAAGGTGCTCGGGTACTTTGACGAGCAGAGCGCTGACGCTGTACGGCACCGCCATGACCTTGTGTGGATCGACCGTCACGCTGTCGTACTCGGCAATGCCATCGACGCGGGGCCGCAGGGCCTCGCTAAAGGTACACACGAAGCCCCAGCAAGCGTCCGCGTGCAGCCAGATTGACTCGTCCGTAGAGCGCACCACGTCGTGCACGGCGCGCAGGTTTTCGATTGTCTGCGTTCGGCTGTCTCCGGCGTACGCGACCACCGACATGACGCGGCCCTTGTGCTCGTGCAGGGTCCGCTTGAGCGCCTGCAAGTCGTAACGGAAGTCGATGGTGTCAACCTCGATGATCTGAGCGCCGCAGCCGATCCAGGTCAGCGCGCTCCTCACGCTGTAGTGCCCGATGCCACGGGGGACGATGACGCCGAACTGGCCCGGGTCGGACACGCCCCGGACCATGCAGCCCGGCGCCCGCTGCTCCCTCGCCAACATCATGGCCACCGTGTTGCTCGACGTGCCACCTGTCGTGACCAGGCCACCGACATTCCATACGCAGGTGAGATCAGGTACCGGGAGGTTCGTGTATCCGAGTAGTTCGCGCAGCCACCGCAAGGTGGCGATCTCGACGAAGGTCGCGCTGGGCGAGTCGAAGCTTTGGTTGATCAGGTTTTGCTGGGTAAACAGCGCCAGTAGCCCGCCCGCCAGCGCGGCCGGATCGTCTCCGGTGTCGCCAAACCCGAGGAAGTACGGGCTGTTCTCGTTCTTGCACAGCGGCAGCACCGAGTGCCGGAAGTCGTCGAGGATCTCGGCCAGGTCGGTAGGGTGCTCGGGCAGTTCACGGACGAGGATGTCCCGGATCTGCTCGGGACTCCTCCGTTGCCGGTAGATCTGGTCTTGCAACTTGAAATCGACGCAGACATCGATCAATTGTTTGAAGACCTCGGTGTGGGATTCTCTATTGTCACTGGTAAGAGCAGTTGAAGATACGCCAGGGCTGATCGTTTGCACCAGGGAACCTTCCTTGTCGATCGGGCGGGCCTCGGCCTCTGGGGATCCCGGCTGTTGTCGCCGATCCCGGTGGTTGATGGACCTGGTGCCATCACTTCGTGTGCCCAGGATCACCCCTCACAAGAGGGCTGGGAATACCGACTTATGGTCCGACCTTGTGTACCGACCTACGGTCCGACCAGGTGCTGAGCTGGACAAACCACCCCGCAAGCGCACGGTCGTCAGCGGCCGGCTTGGGTGCCACGACGTCGGTTCGGGGCGCTGCCAGAGCCAGCGGGAGAAGGCGTCAGTCGATGCCTCACGCCGAGCGACCCCCGTTGCTCACCCGACAGGCCACTCAGGCGAGGAGGAGCTCCAGGCGGCCAGCGTCAGTACTGGCCATTGCGAGGGAATCGGCGTGGTCCGCGTTCTGTGTGAGGCGGCATGAGACGCATGAGACGCCGGCGAACCTGTTCATTGGCGAAGCGTCGGAGGGGTGCTGGGGTGCTACTCCATGTTGTGCGCGGAGCGCCGCAGGTGGACCCTTAACGAGTCCGCAGCTGTGGTCATTGCAACGAGGTGGAAGTCGTTGGGTATGAGGCCGGCGTCGACGGTGTTAAGCGCCTTGGACGGATCAGCTCGCGATACAGAGATGATGACCTCGTCGATGGCGTGCAGCTGCGATCGCAGTGCTTCGGCGTACTCATGCCCGACGACGAGCACGCTACGTGCGCCGACTGCGTAGGCGGCCGACAACCACCGCAGCGGGCCGACGTCAATATCGGCTTCCCCCGGCAGTGCGAAATGCTCTGCGGTGTGACCGCCGGGGATACCCTCGTAGAGGGTCTTGTCCGCCACGACGAGATCCGCGCCACCGCGAAGATCGAGCAGAAGACGTCCCTGCGCCGCCTGTTGACGCCCGTCGTCGGGGGCGTACGCCCATGTCAGGTAGGGTCTCCGGCGCGTGGTTGCGGTCAGCCAGGGGCTAAGCACCGTGAGGGCTTCGTCGTGCAGCACGTCGGTTTCGACCTCGACGCCTGCGGCAGCGAGCGTTGCGGCACCGCCTTCGCCGCGCGAGGTTGGGTCGATGACGCCGATGATGACGCGGGAAACGCCGGCGTCGAGCAGCGCTTGGCGGCACGCCGGTGTGACACCGACATGGTTACATGGCTCAAGCGTGACGACGGCTGTCCCGCCACGAGCCGCGTTTCCAGCGGCGGTGAGGGCGTGCACTTCGGCGTGCGGCTCGCCCTTGCGGCGGTGAAACCCTGCACCCACGATCGTTCCATCCTGGCTCAGGATGACGCATCCGACGGGCGGGTTCGGGCTCGTGGTGCCCAGCCCAAGGGCCGACAGCGTGATGGCGTGCCGCATCGCGGCCAGCTCTACCTCTGATGCCATCAGGGGGTCTCCACAAGGTCGTCGAGGAACGCGCGAACGTCGGCCAGGTGACGGTGCTCGTCTACCGCCGATCCGATCTGGGCCAGTTGGTGCAAAATGCGCCGCGATCCAGCGCGACGGGCGACCGGCAGCGCGATACGCGCGGTGGCGGCGGCCTGGTCGGGCTGGTCGGCCGCGACATGCGCTGCGGCCTTGGTCAGCAGGGCTGAGGTGAAGTCCTGGCGATGAAGCGACGGGATCGACGGCAGCGCCGCGTCCAGCACCGCGATGGCCTCCTCGGGACGCTGCCCGAGCCGGAGACAGGTCCCGCGGTGAACTTCGATGTACCCACTCGTGCAGTAAGAGCCGTGCTCCCCTTCGGGCTTACCTGGGCCACGGTCGGCGGCCCAACGATGCGCGTCGTCAAGGAGCTGCATCGCTTCACGATTCTCCCCAACTGCGGCGAGCGCATGAGCATGCTGAACGCGAAGCGCTGCCCGCACCGGGCTGGGCACCTTCGTGTCATTGACCATGGCGGCACCGGCCCGTTCGACAGCACGATGCGGCTTCCCGGCGATGAGCCAGTACTGGCTGCTGCGATACATCGCCCACGCCGTCATGACCGGATCAGCGATCTGATCGGTCCAGGAGAGCGCCTTCCCGGTCCAGCGATGAGCGGCCGGGGCGTCGTCGAGCGACTGGTTCAACCATGCTGCGGACTCGGCGTACTGGGCGGCGAGGCGGACGAGGCTGGGGCGGAATGACGTTGGCACCTCAACGAGCAGCCGATCGACAAGCGTGAGCTGGGCAGTGACGCCGATGAGCGCGTACTGCGGTCCGAACAGCTTGTCGTTCTGAACCAGCAGGTGCCACTGGGCGCGCAGCTCATAGATCGTCTCGTCCCAACTCCCCGGTGACGGCTGACCGGTGAAATGGCCGGTGCCACTGGTGATATCAGTCCGTCGTGGGATGTAGAGGTCGAGTTGAGTGTCGGTGACGGCGCCGAGGACATAGCGGAGGGCAGCGCGGCGTTCTTCGCTGGGCCAGCGGTGTTCGCCGCGTTCGAGCTTGCCGATCCAGCGGGAGTCGACGTAGTGGGCGGTGAGGTTACGCCTGGGGTAGAGCCGGTCGAGGGCGGTGTTGACGGCGTCGGCCAGTTCGCTGCGCGACATGCTCTGGCCTGCCCGCCGGGGTGATGGCAGTCGCTGGCGGGCGTCGCTGAGTGGGGTGTTCGGCGTGATCACCGTGTCCGGATGGCGAGGCAACTACAGGTCCCGGCACATCGGTCGATGAACACCGAGGTCCTCGTCGGTGGTGGCGTCGAGGACGTGGCGCAGGGCGGTGCGGCGCTCCTCGCTGGGCCAACGGACCTCGCCGCGTTCGAGCTTGGCGAGCCAGCGAACATCGACGGCGATGGCCGCCTGGTTGCGTCCAGGAGCGTGGTCACGGAGCCTCGCATTGATCGCATCGACCAGTTCGCTGCGGGACATGCCCTCTGCGGAACTTGTGGGCGAAGCTGTTCTTCGGCGAGCTTCGCTGAGCTGAGTGTTGGGCACCACATCGGTGTCCAGATAGCGTCGCACTGGCCCTCCCTTTCACGTTCGCGCGCGCCGGCCTGCCCGGACGCCTTACTGTTGACGGTGATTAAACGAATTCGCTCGACGACAGTGCGGATTCGATATCCAACAGCTCAATAATTCGACCCAAGGGTCACCAGCGCCCCGCTGAGGACTGTCGTTCGACGCCCATGGCTGACAAGTGGCGACCGAAGGCTTCGGTCAAACTGTGGAGCAGCGCGTGTCCTTTCTCCCTATTCGCGGCCGATGGCTGGCCGATGACGCCTGTCTGCGTGTACGCACCCATGCCATGCACAAGGAGCATGGCGCGTTCGTCAGCGAGGTGGTCGCCTTGCGCAACGCCGGGGCGGACGGCGTCCGGGCAGCTGTGCAGCAGGATGGAGACCTCCAATTCGCCGGCGTGCATATCGCGATGCGCGTCAGTCTCTAGATCGGCGGCTGCCCGTGCCTGGTCCCAGTCAGCCCGGGTCGGGAACAGCGTCATCACGCCCGGCTTTGACGCGTTGGCGGTCTGGACGATGTTGCTGAGCACGTAGTTGCCGCCGTGGCCGTTGACGATGGCCAACCGCGTGATCCCGTTGTTGGCGAGTGAGTCCCGGATGTCCTCGACGATGGCCGAGAGAGTCTTATGGCTGATGCTGACGGTTCCTGGCCACGCGGCGTGCTCGTGCGAGCAGGACACGGTGATCGGCGGCAGAACGAGAACGTTGTACCGTGCGGCGATTGACGTGGCGATCGCCGCGGCGATGATTGTGTCTGTGGCCAGCGGCAGGTGCGATCCGTGCTGCTCGAAGCTGCCGACTGGCAGCACCGCGACCGTCGGTGTCTGGGCGGCGATCTCGGTGCTGGTGGTCATGGGGATTAAATCCACTCGGTCATCTTGTCACCGGCTGAGCACCGCAGCGCGGTGAGCATCGACGAAGGCTCGCACGGGGGCGAGGGTGGTGTGGCGGCGCAGCGCGATGGCGAGCGGCTGTGACGCTCGGATGGCGCGGTACGAGCCCGTCTCGTTGGCGAGCCGCAGGGCGTTCATGCCGTGGCCCGCTGCCCGCTCTGGGTCGTCGGGCAGGTAGCACTCGCCGAGGTGTGCGTACCAAATTCCGGCGTCGAGCAGGGGTACCTGGTTGTCGCCGTCCAAAAGCTCGTTGAATATCGCACCGGCGGAGAGCGTGTCGCCGAGCAGTTGCCGGCAACGCGCGTCGACCGCGGTGACGTAGCGCAGGTCGCAGTGGCTGGCGAACTCGTCCTCGGCGTCGTTGGTGGCGCTCTGCAGCCCTCGGCGGGCAGCGGTGATCACGTTGTCGGTGTCGTCGTCGCCGTTGCTGGCCAGCGCTTCAGCCAATCGCGTCAGGCACAGGGTGCGTGTGCGGGGCGGCACCGGGCCGTGGGTGAGTGATCGGCGGGACAGCGTGATCGCGGCGCGGACGGCGCCGTCGTCGAGGGCGCGTTGGCTTTGGCGCATGAGGATGTATGCGCCGAGCAGCTGGTCACCGGCTTCGTTCGCCCGGCGGTGCGATCGGTCCAGCCATGAGCCACCATCCGAGGCCCCACTGTTGTCGGCGACCCAGCTCATGTATTCCGACCACCGGGCGTCGACGCTCGCCAGGTGCGGTCGGCCGCCGTTGCTTTGCAGGTGATCGAGGACGTCGAGGTGTTGGCGGACCTGGGTACCAAGGTGCGGGGTTACGTAGGGGCCGGCCTGCTGTGTGAGGCGGTGGAGTTCGGCCAGCCACACTTCGACCGCGTCTGGCTGGCCGGCGATGAGCGAGTCGTCGACGCGGATGCGGGTCACCGATGCGGTTGGCGCTGCTGGCTGCGGACCGGAGTACTCGGGTGGAGCGTCGGGCGAGCGGCGTGGGCTGTAGAGGCCGAGCCGGGCATCGTCGGTGACGGTCAGCACGTGGCAGAGGGCGACGCGTCGCTCGACGCTGGGCCAGCGGTGCTCCCCGCGTTCGAGTTTGCCGATCCACCGGGAGTCGACGTACTGCGCCGTCATGTCCCGGCCAGGGTGAAGCCGATCGAGGCTGCTGTTCACCGCGTCGGCAAGCTCGGTGCGCGACATTTGCTGGCCACGTCGGTTCGGCGACGACCGGGACTTGCGGGCCTCACTGAGCAGGACATTCGGCTCAATGATCGCTTCAGGGTGGCGCGGCACAAGCTACCTCCACGGCACATGAACCTTCCATCAGCGCGATGACGCGCGACGCTTCGGCGGCCATGAATAGTATTTCAGCACCAGCGAGCGTCGCGCGGTCCCGCCGTCGACTGCCCTGATCTTGTGGCCGCCAATTTCTGAGGCGGGTGCCCCTGACCGGGCGCCGGCCGATCAGCCTCACAGCCGCGCCACTCGCATTCTCGTCACCGAGCGTGCCGCCCTGCTGTGGTCAGAGCCAGGGATCAACGGTTGAACGTGCCAGCTCGGACGCTCCCGGTGAAGGCGCTCCAGGCGGCGGGCTCGAATGCCAGGACGGGGCCGGCGCTGTTCTTCGAGTCGCGCACGCCGACGGTGCCGTCGCCGGCGCTGGCGACCTCGACGCAGTTGCCGTCGTCGCTGCGGGTGGACTTGCGCCATCCCGTGAATTGTGCGGTCATGCGGAGACTCCTTCGATGGGTGACAGGCTCTGCGCCGCGTCGCGGAGCAGGCGAATGCTGAGGTCAGGTGCGAGTGAGGCGGCCTTCAGCCGGCTGTGCAGGCTCAGGTAGGGCTGGACCTCCTCCATCTCGGTGTAAATCACATCATTCGTGAGGGTGTCGACTGCGACGGCCAGGGAGTTCGGCGTGGCGCGGTAGCGGTAGATCGAGTACGCCGATTTATAGGCGCTGTGGCCCTTGATCGATATGCCGATCGGCAGCACCTGGATGGTCACGGTGGGGTGCGTCGCGCAGACGTCGATGAGGTGCCGGAGTTGGTCGGCGACGATGTGCGCTTCGGCGGCGCAGCGTCGGATCGCGATCTCGTCGAGGAGGAGGTCGTAGCGCGGCCCATCGGCGGCGAGCAGTAGTTGCTGCCGGTGCGCCCTGGCGGCGACCGCCGCGGCGGGGTCGAAGGTCTCGGTGTGACGGGCAGGTTCGCTGCGCAGCCGAGCGTCGGCGAACGCGGTCGTCTGGAGCAGGCCGGGAAACAGCGCCAAGGCGTACTCGGTGATGGATTCGGCGCCGCTTTCCAGGTCGGCGTAGGTGGCCTGACGGAGGCCCATTCGTTGCGCGTCGGCCATCCACCATCCGCGCGCCCAGCCATCGGTCGCCGCGTCCATGATGGCTGCCCGCCGCTTGACGCCGACGGCCAGATAGTCACAGATCACGCTGACCAGATCGATGTCGGGGCCGAGATGGCCGTTCTCCAAGGCGCTGAGCTGTTGACGCGGAAACCCGACGGCGCGTGCGAGTTTTTCAGCCGGCATCGCGTGCTCGTCACGCAGTCGCTTGATCTCGCGTCCTAGCCATCGTCGGCGAACGTACGGACTGGGGCGGGTCACCGGCTGCCTCCAGCAGTCTGTGTCAACCCGGTCGACAATCGCGGCCGGCCTGGGTGCGCTCAATGTACCTCCGAGGGTCGCCGAAACGATCTTGCTGAGGCTCAAGGTCCATCCTGAATGCCCAGCTCAGGGGGTGGTCGGACCAAAGGTCGGTACACAAGGTCGGACCAAAGGTCGGTATTCCCAGCCGTGGACGGCTCCGTGATCGTTGATGTGCAACGAGCAAGTCATCGATGGGCCGATGCGGCGTTGGTTGGCACGGCTCCGCGAGGCGGGGACCTCGATATGGCATCGGGGCCGGATCGCGACTAGGCCGTGTCTTGTGGATCAGGTTTCGCGGGCGAGGTCGCGGAGCCAGATCTTGATGGTGGCGATGTCGATGGT
>NZ_JBNCKT010000037.1:0-48243 GCF_049841675.1 Micromonospora sp. DT4 | reverse complement strand
GAGCGCGAAGCCGCCCGACGCATCAACGCCGAACGACTTCTCACTGCGTAGCCGTCCAGTTACCCGACAGTCTCTTACTCGGGCTCACAGCTGGTGGCCCAGGTTCCCTGGACTCTGTTCGTCACGGGCTGTCCGGCGCCGGTGACCGTGACGGCGCAGTCGATCGGTCTATCACCGTCGCGGACCACCTGGCCTCCACCATGACCCTGCTCTGGCCGTAGCTCGGCGGTGGGTAGCCCGGCTGCGGATGGCCGACCGTGGGGTGCTCCGGCGGCGGGGGTGGTGGCCAGGGGCCCGTCGCGGCCGGGTCGGCTGGTGGCGTCGGAGACGACTCGGGCGGCGGCGCGTCGGACATGGCTGCTCCGGGCGGGAGTGGGTAAGGGGTCGACGAGCCAGGGCAGCGCGCGCCGAGCCCGCCGGAAGACTGTCGTACGCGCTGGCCGTCCCGCAACCCCGGTGTGCCGGTGGCGCGGTGGGCGGGCTCGTGACACTCGTCCCGTTGCGGACCGCCAACCACCGATCGCTCAAATCCGGTGCTTGTTTAGCCGTCTTTCAAGCACCCATGATGAGCGAAACTGGGTTAGGCTGCGGGCCATGTGTGGAATCGTGGGATACGCGGGCGCGCGCCCGGCGCTGGGCATCGTGCTCGACGGGCTGCGGCGGCTGGAATACCGGGGCTACGACTCGGCGGGCGTCGCCATCGTCTGCGATGACCAACTGCTGACCGAGAAGAAGGCCGGCAAGCTCGCCAACCTGGAGAAGGTGCTCTCCGAGCGTGCCGCCGACGACCCGACCTCCTGCGCGGCCAGTCCGATCGGCATCGGTGACGGCACCACCGGCATCGGCCACACCCGGTGGGCCACCCACGGTGGGCCGACCGACCGTAACGCCCACCCGCACGTCGCCCCCGACGGCCGCGTCGCGGTGATCCACAACGGCATCATCGAGAACTTCGCCAGGCTCCGCGCCGAGCTGGAGGCCGACGGAGTCCGATTCACCAGCGACACCGACACCGAGTGCGCCGCGCACCTGCTCTCCGCCGCGCTGGCCGACCTGCGCGCCGCCGGCCAGCCGGACGGCCCGCAGCTGCTCGCCGCGGGCATGCGCGTGGTGTGCCAGCGGTTGGAGGGCGCGTTCACCCTGCTCGCGGTCGACGCCGCGGTGCCCGGCGCGGTGGTCGGGGCCCGGCGCAACTCGCCGCTGGTCGTCGGCCGGGGCGACGGCGAAAACTACCTGGCCAGCGACGTGGCCGCGTTCATCGAGCACACCCGCGAGGCGGTGGAACTGGGTCAGGACCAGATCGTCCTGATCACCGGTGACAGCATCGAGATCACCGACTTCGACGGTCAGCCCGCCAGCGGCAAGGACTTCCACATCGACTGGGACGCGTCGGCCGCCGAGAAGGGCGGTTACGACTGGTTCATGCTCAAGGAAATCGAGGAGCAGCCCCAGGCCATCGCCGACACCCTGCTCGGCCGGCTCACCGAGAGCGGCGAGATCGCCCTGGACGAGGTCCGCCTCAGCGACCAGGATCTGCGCGACGTCGACAAGATCTTCATCGTCGCCTGCGGCACCGCTTACCACGCCGGGCTGGTCGCCAAGTACGCCATCGAGCACTGGACCCGGATTCCGTGCGAGGTGGAGCTGGCCAGCGAGTTCCGCTACCGCGACCCGGTGCTCGACCGGTCCACGCTCATCGTGGTGATCTCGCAGTCCGGCGAGACGATGGACACCCTGATGGCCCTGCGCCACGCCAAGGAGCAGAAGGCCCGGGTGCTGGCGATCTGCAACACCAACGGCTCGACCATCCCCCGCGAGTCCGACGCCGTGCTCTACACCCACGGCGGGCCGGAGATCGCCGTCGCCTCCACCAAGGCATTCCTCACCCAGGTCGTCGCCTGCTACCTGATCGGCCTGCACCTGGCCCAGGTACGCGGCATCAAGTTCGCCGACGAGGTCGGCGCGGTCGTGGCCCAGCTCCAAGAGATGCCGGGCAAGCTGCGCGAGCTGCTGGACCGCATCGAGCCGGTCCGCGAGCTGGCCCGGGAGCTGAAGTCGGAGCCGACGGTGCTGTTCATCGGCCGGCACGTCGGCTACCCGGTGGCGCTCGAGGGCGCGCTGAAGCTCAAGGAGCTGGCGTACATGCACGCCGAGGGCTTCGCCGCCGGTGAGCTGAAGCACGGCCCGATCGCCCTGATCGACAAGGGCACCCCGGTGATCTGTGTGGTGCCCTCCCCGGTGGGCCGGGGCATGCTGCACGACAAGGTCGTCTCCAACATCCAGGAGGTCCGGGCGCGTGGCGCGCGGACCATCGTGATCGCGGAGGAGGGCGACGAGGCCGTCGTCCGGTACGCCGACCACCTGATCTACGTGCCGCGTACGCCCACCCTGCTGGCCCCGCTCGTCACCACGGTGCCGCTACAGGTGTTCGCCGCCGAGATCGCCGCAGCCCGGGGACACGACGTGGACCAGCCCCGCAACCTGGCCAAGTCGGTCACCGTCGAGTAGACGGCACCCACGACCGGAGCCCCCGGCGCGCCGCAACCGCGGTGGCCGGGGCTCCGTCGTCCGCACCCCGTCCCGTGACCGGGGCCGTCACCGGCCCAGCACGACGCGGGCCATCCCGTCCAGCGCCGGATTGTCCGGCTCCCAGTAGCCGGCGTGTCCGCCGCGCCCACTGCGGAACACCCGGCCGCCGAACCCGGCATCCGCCGGATCGTGGCCGAACCACAGCTCGTGGCCGGTCCGATCCGGCCAGCCCAGCACCGCGGCGAGCGGAGCGGCGCCGAGCAGGGCCGGGCGGACCAGCTCGTCCACCGGCCGGGCCAGGCGGATCACGTCGTCGGGGGCGCTGCTGGCCCATACCTGCCCGGCCGGGACGCCCAGCTCGTCGGCGCGCGCCACGCCCACCCCGGGCGAGCCGACGAACATCAGCGCGTCGGCCGCCAAACCGTGCTCCCGGGCGGCCATGCCCACCACCAGCGACCCATAGCTGTGCCCGAGCACCGTCTGCCGGGCTGGCGGGCCCTCGTGGGTGGCGCGCAGCCCCTCCTGGAAACGGTGCAGCGCCGGGCCGGCGTCCCGGGCCTGGCCGGCCGACGCGGCCTCGGTCAGGAAGTCCGGTGCGTCGTAGTCCAGCCACAGCACGGCCGCGCTGCGCTCACCCGGCACGAGCGCCGCGCAGCGCTCCAGGACCCGGGCCGCCCGACCCAGCTCGCCAGGGGCGTCGTTCAGCCCGGCGGTCATTCCCGGCACGTACGTCAGCACCCGCTCGGCGCGGTCGGGGTCGTCGAGCGCCACCACCACCCGCCCCTCACCGGTCGGATCCAGCCCCAGCAGGTACGCCCGCGGCGCCCCGCCGGCCAGTCGCTCGGTGAGCGCGTCCAGGCCGGCCAACCGCGCCGCCACCGCACGCAGCCGCACCGAATCGAGCGGCCCCGGCGGCACCCGGACCAGCAACCGCCGCCGCTCGGCCAGCAACTCCTCGCGCCGCGCGCCGAGCAGCAGGCGGTTGGCCTGGTCGCGGGCCGCCACCGGCACCCCGTCCAGACCACCGACCAGCGTGGCCTCGTGCCCGACCAGCCACCGCCGCTGGGCCGGAGTCAACCCGGACCACCAGGCGCGCACCACCGCTGGCGACGCACCGGCAGCCGGCCGGCCGGGTGGTGGCGGGGACGCCCAGCCGGTGCCGGCGGCGCGGGTCAGCTCGGCCAACCGGTCGGCGGTCGCCCGGTCCGCCGCGTCGGCCCGATCGAGCGCCGCGCGCAGAGCCGCCCCCACTCCCGCCACCGCGCTTCCGGCCGCAGCTCCCGCCCCCACGCCGGCGGCCGCCGCCCCTGCCGTCCCCGCCCCGGTCGTCGGTGACTCGCCGGGCCGGACGGCGGGTGCGGGTTTCGCCGGAGCGGCCCGCACACCACCGGCTCGGTCCACCACCAGGCCGGCCGCCTCGGCCCGGGTGACCGCCTCGGCGAGCTGGGCCTTCGCCACGCTGAGCTGCCGGGCCAGCTCGGCCAGCGCCTGGTCGGCCTCGATCAGCGCCGGCGCTACCGAGGTCAGTTCGTCGCGGAGACCGGCTAGCCGGGCGTCGGCCGCCGTGGCCGCCGCGCCGGACCAGCCACCCCGCAGCCGCCCGGCGGCCCCGGACAGCTCACCGGCGTACCGGTCGACCGGCACGGCCAACCCGGCCCAGGCCGCGCCGGCCGCCCGCCAAGCCGCCGGATCGGCGGCCCAGAGCTGCCGGTAGCCGACCCCGCTCACCGGGGCACGGTGGTGAAGCGATCGGCGGCCCGGTCGTCCACCGTCTCGTACGCCTCGGCCGCCGCACGGACCCCGCCGGCGGTCGCCGCCACGTCCGCGCCCAGCCGGCAGAACCAGGCGTGCCCGGCGGCCTCCAGCCCGGCCAGCGCCGCGGCCGACCGCCAGCCCGGCGCCGGCACCAGCAGCCCCGAGACCCGCGCCAGACCCCACGCCAACCGGTACGCCTCGTCGTCGAGCGCGCCGGCCACAGCGCGCAACTCCTGCGGCCGGACGGCGAACGGCTCCTCGGTCATGACCCCACCCCCGTGCTGGATCGGCATCGACGCGCTGAACGCTAGGCGGAGCCGGGTGGCCCCGGAGTGCCCTGTGGACGCACCGGCTGCGGTCGTACCCCGGTGTGTCCACAGGCGTTGCCCACGGCGGGCCCGACGGCTAATCTGCCGCCCTGACCGCCGGTAGGCTGATCTGGTGATCGTCGCTGTCGGCCTCGACGTCGTCCTGGTGGACCGGTTCACCCGGTCCTTGACGCGGACGCCGCTGCTCGCCGACCGGCTCTTCACCGCGGCGGAGCGGACCACCCGCTCCGGCGGTCCGCGCTCGCCGGAGTCGCTCGCCGCCCGCTTCGCCGCCAAGGAGGCCGTCGCCAAGGCGCTCGGCGCTCCGGTCGGCCTGCGGTGGCACGACTGCGAGATCGTGCCCGACGAGGGCGGGCGGCCCTGGCTGAGCGTCTCGGGGACCGTCGCGGCGGTGGCCGTCGAGCGTGGGATCAACCACTGGCACCTCTCGCTGTCACACGACGGCGGGATCGCGTCGGCGATGGTGGTCGCGGAACGGTGACCTCGGCCGGGTGGGACGTGCTGGCCAACCCGCGGAACGGATGGGACACGGTGACATGAGACCGGTGTGGCGGGTGGCCGACGTACGGGCGGCCGAGGCGGGGCTGATGGGCGCGCTGCCGGAGGGCACGCTGATGCAGCGGGCCGCCGCCGGGCTGGCCCGACGGGCCGCGCTGCTGCTCGCCGAGCGCGGCGGCGTGTACGGCGGTCGGGTGCTGCTGCTCGTCGGCTCCGGCGACAACGGCGGCGACGCGCTCTACGCCGGCGAGCGGCTGGCCCGCCGGGGCGTCGAGGTGTCCGCCCTGCTGCTCACCCCGGGACGGGCGCACGCCGCGGGGCTGGCCGCGTTGCGGGCCGCTGGTGGCCGGTTGGTCGACCGCCCCGCCGGTCCCGTCGACCTGGTCCTCGACGGCATCGTCGGTATCGGCGGCGCGGGTGGGTTGCGGGCGAACGCGGACGAGGTCGCCCAGCGCCTGGACGACCTGCGCGGGCGCGACAGCCAGCGGGCCACCGTCCTGGCCGTGGACGTGCCGAGCGGGGTGGCGGTGGACACCGGGCACGTGCCACTGTCCGCGTCCGGCCGGCCCACCGCGGTCCGCGCCGACGTGACGGTCGCCTTCGGCGCGCTCAAGCCCGCCCTGGTGGTCGGCCCGGCCGCCGCCCTGGCCGGACAGGTGGAGCTGGTCGACATCGGGCTGCGGCCCTGGCTGCGGGGCACCCCCGCGCTGCGGGTCACCGAGTGGTCCGACCTGGTGGGGTGGTGGCCGGAGCTGGGTGCCGCGTCGGAGAAGTACACCCGGGGTGTGGTGGGGGTGGCGACCGGTTCGGCGACCTACCCGGGCGCGGCGGTGCTCTCCGTCGGCGGGGCGCTCGCCGGGCCGACCGGGCTGGTCCGGTACGCCGGTGGGGCTCGTGCCGAGGTGCTGCGCCAGCACCCCTCGGTGATCGCCACGCCCCGGGCGGCCGACGCCGGCCGGGTGCAGGCGTGGGTGTGCGGCTCGGGGTTGGGCACCGGCGACGACGCGGCGGCCGAGTTGCGGGCCGTCCTGGCGACCTCGGTGCCGGTGGTGCTCGACGCGGACGCGCTGACCCTGCTGGTGGACGGCTCACTCGCCGACCGGCTGCGCGGCCGGGACGCCCCGATCGTCGTCACGCCGCACGACCGGGAGTTCACCCGGCTGTGCGGGGAGGAGCCCGGCGCCGACCGGGTCGGGTCCGCGCTGCGACTGGCCGCCTGGATGAACGCGGTCGTGCTGCTCAAGGGGGACCGCACGGTGATCGGCACGCCGGACGGCCGGGCATACGTCAACCCGACCGGCACCCCGGCGCTGGCCACCGGCGGCACCGGCGACGTGCTGGCCGGGCTGCTCGGCTCGCTGCTGGCGGCCGGGGTGCCCGCGGACCAGGCGGCCGCCGGGGCCGCGTACCTGCACGGGCTGGCCGGTCGGGAGGCTGCCCGCGGCGGCCCGGTGACTGCGCCCGACGTGGTGACCGCGCTGCGCCCGGTCATCGCCAGGCTGGGCTGATCGTCCCGTCCCGATCCGGTTGGTGCGCCGGGCCGAGCGTCACCGCCCACGGTGATCAGGCTGGAAAGTAGGCTGGGCGCATGTGGCAGGCCGAGGTACGTGTCGATCTTGACGCCATCCGCGAGAACGTGAGCCGACTGCGTGCCGGCACGACCGCCGAGCTGATGGCGGTGGTGAAGGCCGACGGGTACGGCCACGGCATGCTCCCGGCCGCCCGCGCGGCGCTGGACGCGGGGGCCGACTGGCTCGGCGTCTGCACCCTCGACGAGGCGCTCACGCTGCGCCGGAACGGGATCACCGCGCCGGTGCTGGCGTGGCTGCTCGCGCCCGGGCTGCCGCTGCACGAGGGGGTCGGCGCGGGGGTGGACCTCGCCGCCGCCAGCCTCTCACAGCTCGACGAGATGGTCGCGGCGAGTCAACGCGCCGGACGCCCCGCCCGGCTGCACCTGAAGATCGACACTGGGCTGTCCCGGGGCGGCGCCACCGTCGCCGACTGGCCGGCCCTGCTCGACGCCGCCGCGAAGGCCCAGGCCGACGGTCTGATCGAGGTGGTCGGCGTGTGGAGCCACTTCGTGTACGCCGACATGCCCGGCCACCCGACCACCGATCGACAGCTCGCCGTCTTCCACGAGGGGCTGGCCATGGTCGAACGGGCCGGGTTGCGTCCCCGCTGGCGGCACCTGGCCAACTCGGCCGCCACCCTGACCCGCCCCGACACGCACTTCGACCTGGTCCGCCCCGGGCTGGCCATCTACGGACTGTCCCCGGTGGCCGGCGAGACGTACGGGCTGCGGCCGGCGATGACCGCCCGGGCCCGGGTGATGCTCACCAAGCGGGTACCCGCCGGCACCGGCGTCTCCT
This sequence comes from Micromonospora sp. DT4, assembly GCF_049841675.1. Lineage (NCBI taxonomy): Bacteria > Bacillati > Actinomycetota > Actinomycetes > Micromonosporales > Micromonosporaceae > Micromonospora > Micromonospora sp. DT4. The sequence continues at coordinate 40,763 of NZ_JBNCKT010000037.1, read as the reverse complement.
ACGGGCACACGTACACGACGTCGGTCGATGCGAATCTCGCCGTGGTGCCGCTCGGGTACGCCGACGGTGTGCCCCGGCACGCGTCCAACACCGGCCCGGTGCAGCTCGCCGGCGCGCGGCGCACGATCTCCGGACGCGTCTGCATGGACCAGTTCGTGCTCGACTGCGGCGACGACCGGGTGGCCGACGGCGACGTGGCGACCCTGTTCGGCAGCGGCGCCGACGGCGAGCCGACGGCCGACGACTGGGCCGAGGCGGTCGGCACGATCAACTACGAGATCGTCACCCGGTTCGGTGGCACGCGGGTGCCGCGCGTCTACGACGGTGAGCGCCCCTGATGGCGTACCGCATCCCGCGCCCGCGGACCGCGGCCGGCCGCGTCGCCGGCCTGGTCGGCGCTGCGGTCGGGGTGGCGGCGGCCGGTCTGGCCGCCGGCGTCGCGACCGAACGCACCCTGGTCCGCCGGCTGAAGACCGATCCGACCGACCGGTACGCGCAGGAGACGTTCGGCGAGCAGCGGTACGACGAGGCGTTCCGACTGGAACTGCCGGACGGCACCGATATCCACGTCGAGGTGGTCGAGCCGACACGCCCGGTGCCGGGGCGCCCGACGGTGGTGCTGGTGCACGGCTTCTGCCTGGACATGGGCACCTTCCACTTCCAGCGCAAGCTGCTCGCCGCACGCGGCGACTACCGGATCGTGGCGTACGACCAGCCCGGTCACGGCCGGTCCGGCCGGTTGGAGACCGGCGAGTACGATCTGGCCGTGCTCGGCCGGACCCTGCGTCAGGTGATCGACCGGGTCGCCCCGGAGGGGCCACTGGTGCTGGTCGGCCACTCGATGGGCGGCATGACCATCATGGCGTTCGCCGAGCTGTTCCCGGAGTTGTTCGGGGACCGGGTGGTGGGCACCGTGCTGATGGCCACGTCGGGCGGGCTCGTCGCGGAGACCAAGCTCGTGGCCCCGGCGCTGCTGGGCCGGGTTGGTGGCCCGGTGCTGTACATGGTCAGCAACGCCACGCGGTACGGCGGCCCGGTGATCGACAAGGCCCGCAAGTCGACGTCGAACGTGGCCTGGCTGCTGACCCGCAAGTACGGCTTCGGCACCCGCAAGCCCAGCCCTCGGCTCGTGTCCTACGTGGAGACCATGAACTCCCGGACCTCGGCCGACACGGTGACCCGCTACCTGCGGACCCTCGCCACGCACTCGCGCTTCCCGGCGCTGGCGGCGTTGGCGAACGCGCCGGTGCTGGTGGTCGTCGGCGACAAGGACATGATCACGCCGGTGACCCACTCCGAGGAGATCGTCCGGCGGCTGCCGCACGCCGAGTTCGTCAAGATCAAAGATAGTGGTCACGTGGTGATGTTGGAGCACGCCGACGAGGTCAATGCCGCGCTGGAGCGGTTCCTCGAATCACTGGAGAGCATGGAGGACCGGTGAGTTTCGTCGTCAAACTGCCGACCGTCGAGGACACTCGGGAGTTCGGCCGCCGGCTGGCCGGGCTGCTGCGGGCCGGCGACCTGGTGCTGTTGACGGGCCCGCTGGGCGCCGGCAAGACCGCGCTCACCCAGGGCGTCGGCGCCGGGCTCCACGTTCTCGGGGACGTCACCTCGCCGACGTTCGTGATCGCCCGCGTGCACCGGCCCGATCCGGCCCGGGGCGGCCGGGTGGCCCTGGTACACGCCGACGCGTACCGACTGGGCGCCGCGAGCGACCCGCGCGCCGAGATCGACGACCTGGACCTGGACGCCTCGGTGGAAGAGTCGGTGACCGTGGTGGAGTGGGGCGAGGGCCTGGTGGAGCAGTTGGTCGACGCGCACCTGCGGGTCCGCATCGACCGGCGCGATGACGACACCCGGGTCGTCGAGCTGGATCCGGTCGGCGGCGACTGGGCCCGGCGGCTGACTGAGCTGGATCCGGTCGGCGGCGACTGGGCCCGGCGGCTGACCGAGCTGGGTTAGGTCGGCGCGGCGCTGTCGGACCTGGTGCCTAGAGTGCGGGGGACCGACCCGCGCTGGAAGAGGTTTCTGATGCCCGACGATGCCCCCGCCCTGGATCTGCTGGCGCTGCTGCCGGAGCAGTGGCGTGCCGTGCTCACCCCGCACCTCGATCCGGCCCGCACGGCCGCGCTGGCTGAGTTCGTCGCCCGGGAGTACGCGACGCAGACCGTCTTCCCGCCGCTGGAGGATCTCTTCTCGGCGTACCGGCTCTGTCCGCCGGAGGCCACCCGGGTGCTGATCCTCGGTCAGGATCCCTACCATCGGGCCGGGCAGGCGCACGGGTTGAGCTTCAGCGTCCGCGAGGGTGTGTCGGTGCCTCCGTCGCTGCGCAACGTCTTCAAGGAGTTGGGCGAGGACGCGGGCGTGCCCAAGCCGCGCAGCGGCAACCTCGACGGCTGGGCCACGCAGGGCGTGCTGCTGCTCAACGCGGTGCTGACCGTGCGTCAGGCCACCCCCGGCTCGCACGCCAACTCGGGCTGGGAGGAGTTCACCGATGCCACCATCCGGGCGCTCGACGCTCTGCCGGACCGGGTGGTCTTCCTGCTCTGGGGCGGTTACGCCCGCAAGAAGGCGGGCCTGGTCACCAACCCGCGGCATGTCGTCCTGGAGGCCGGCCACCCGAGCCCGATGAACCCGCGCGGCTTCCTCGGCAGCCGCCCGTTCAGCGCGGCCAACAAGGCCCTCGCTGACGCCGGCCGGCCCACCATCGACTGGGAGCGCACCGCCGGCTGATCCCGGCCGCCCGCGTCGTCGGGGTCAGCCCTCGGCGGCGTGGTGCCGGGCCCGGTAGCGGCGCAGCAGGTCGGCGGCCCGTGGCTCGGTCAGCTCCAACTCGACCAGCGGCACCACCCGGTAGTCCCGCCCGCCGTGGCGCACCTCGATCGTCTCGGGCAGCTCGTCGCACATGGTCGCCCTGATCTCGCCGTACCGGGTCGACCAGCGGTGCTCGCCCGGCTCCTCCGGCTCCAACCACACCCCGCCGAACTCGCCCCACCGGGCATTCCACCGCTGGCCGTAGTTCGCCTCCAGCCAGGCGGTGAACCGCTTGGAGTCCTGCCAACGCAGGGCGATCTCGACGGCGTCGACCGGCACCGGCGCGCCCTGCAACAGCGCCGCCGTGCTGCCGGTCAGCACCTGCGGAAAGTCGGTGAGTCGGTCCAGCGTGTCAGCCAGTCCCAGCTCGTCGATGCGCTCGCCGATCGGCCGGGCGGCCAGTTCGTCGATGCGGGCGTCGAGGTGCGCATCCAGCGGCTCGACCCCGACCACCAACTGCACGTCCATCGCGGCGAACAGCCGCTCCAGCACCGGGATGCCCGGCGCACGCTCGCCGCGTTCGATCCTGGCCACAGCCGCCTGGCTGACCTCGGCGAGCCCGGCGAGCTGACGCTGGCTCAGCTCGCGCTGCTGGCGTTGTTGCCGCAACACGGTGCCGAGGAGGGTGACGAGGCGAGTCGATGGCATCCCGGCATGCTGGCCCAGATCGGGACGTTCGCGATAGCTCTGCGGCGGATTGACGACTCGCCGCCATTCGAGACGCGATCAGCTCGGTCGGGGACCCGTCGCTGAACGGCGGCGGTAGTGCTGCTGACGCTGATGCCTGTGAGTCATCTAGATGACTCACAGGCATCACGCTCATCAGGGTGGCGCCGTCGCCGTCGCCGATATCAATTCGCGGCCGTGCTGCTGCGGCCGTGCGCTCCGGCCGTGTTGGTTGGGCCGTGTTGGTCGGGCCGTGCGCTCCGGCCGTGTTGGTTGGGCCGTGTTGGTCGGGCCGTGTTGGTTGGGCCGTGCGCTCCGGCCGTGTTGCTCGATTCGGGCGAGCCCGAAGCTGCGGTCCGCCGGCAAATCGGGGCGGGGCGGGGCGGAGCGGGGCGAGGCGAGGCGTGGTGGGCGGGGGCGAGGCCTGGTGCGGGGCGGGGGCGGGGCGTGACGTGGGGGCGGTGGTGGGGCCGCTAGGCTGGCTAACCGTGCTCGTACTCGTGGTGGACAGCTCGACCCCCGCGGTGACCGCAGCGCTGGTGGAGGTCTCGGCGGACGGCGTCACGTCCCGGGCCCACCGGTGCACGGTCGATGCCCGCGCGCACGGTGAACTGCTCGCGCCGCAGGTCGACGCGGTCCTCGCCGACGCCGGCGCGCGCCCGCGTGACCTGGGCGCGATCGTCGCCGGGCTCGGCCCAGGACCGTTCACCGGGCTGCGGGTCGGCCTGGTCACTGCCGCCACGATGGGGCAGGTGCTCGGCGTCCCGACGTACGGCGTCTGTTCGCTCGATGGGATCGGCCACCCGGCGGCCGCCGGCGAGCCGGTGCTGGCCGCCAGCGACGCCCGCCGCAAGGAGCTGTACTGGGCCGTCTACGACGGCGCCGGTCAGCGGATCGTCGGGCCGGAGGTGTCGACGCCGGCGGTGGCCGCCGCCCGGGCCCGGGAGTTGGGCGCGACGGTCGCGGTCGGCGACGGAGCACACCGGTACGCCGAAGCTCTGGACCTGCCGGTCCGGGTCGAGCCGCGTTACCCGGAGGCCACCGTGCTGGCGCTGCTCGCCGCCGAACGAATCCGGGCGGGCGCGCCCGGCGAACGACTCATCCCGCTCTACCTGCGCCGTCCCGACGCCGTGGCGGCCACCGGCCGTAAACCGGTCCTCCCGTGACGCCGGTACGGTTGGAACGGTTCCGCTGGTGGCACGTCGAGGAGGCGATGCCGATCGAGGCGGACCTGTTCGGCGCCGGGCAGTGGTCGCCCGCCATGTTCTGGAACGAGCTGGCCAACGGGCACCACTATCGGATCGCGGCCGACACCGACGGGACGGTGCTCGGTTACGCGGGGCTCGCCGGCGCCCCGCCGGACGAGATGTGGGTGCAGGTCATCGCCGTCCGGCGGGACGTCCAGCGGAGCGGCATCGGTCGCCTCCTGTTGGAGGAGCTGCTCGCCGAGGCGGACCGTCGGGGCGCCCGCAGCACCCTGCTGGAGGTGGCCGTGGACAACGCCGCCGCCCAGCGGCTCTACGCGACGTACGGGTTCGAGCCGATCGGGGTGCGTCGCGGCTACTACCAACCGAGCAACACCGACGCGCTGGTCATGCGGCGCGACGCCGAGCCGACCGGGGACGGACCACACGACCATGGCTGACGAACCGCTGATCCTGGGCATCGAGACCTCGTGCGACGAGACCGGCGTCGGCATCGTACGCGGACACACCCTGCTGGCCGACGCGCTCGCGTCCAGCGTCGAGGAGCACGCCCGATTCGGGGGCGTGGTGCCCGAGGTGGCCAGCCGGGCCCACCTGGAGGCCATCGTGCCGACCATGCAGCGGGCGCTGACCGACGCCGGAGTCACCCTGGCCGACATCGACGCCATCGCGGTCACCTCCGGGCCCGGTCTGGCCGGCGCGCTGCTCGTCGGGGTCGCGGCCGCGAAGGGGTACGCGCTCGCCGCCGAGAAGCCGGTGTACGGCGTCAACCACCTCGCCGCGCACGTGGCGGTGGACACCCTGGAACACGGTCCGCTCCCGGAGCCCGCCATCGCGCTGCTGGTCTCCGGCGGGCACTCGTCCCTGCTGCGGGTCGACGACCTGGCCCGGGGTGTCACTCCGCTCGGCGCCACCATCGACGACGCGGCCGGCGAGGCGTTCGACAAGGTCGCCCGCCTGCTCGGGTTGCCGTTCCCCGGTGGCCCGCCGATCGACCGCGAGGCCCGTGCGGGTGACGCCGCCTCGATCGCCTTCCCGCGGGGCCTGACCGCCGCGAAGGACCTCGCCGCCCACCGGTACGACTTCTCGTTCTCCGGGTTGAAGACGGCGGTGGCCCGTTGGGTCGAGGCACGGCAGCGTGCCGGCGAGCCGGTGCCGGTCGCCGACGTGGCCGCGTCCTTCCAGGAGGCGGTCTGTGACGTGCTGACCAACAAGGCGATCGCCGCCTGCCGGGCCCAGGGGATCGAGACGCTGGTGATCGGCGGGGGAGTGGCGGCGAACTCCCGGCTGCGGGCGCTGGCCGAGGAGCGGGCCGAGAAGTACGGCATCCGGGTGCGGGTGCCGCGGCCGAAGCTGTGCACCGACAATGGGGCGATGGTGGCTGCGCTCGGATCGCACCTGGTCGCCGCCGGGGTCGCGCCGAGCCGGCTGGACCTGCCGGCCGACTCGGCGCTTCCGTTGACCACGGTCAGCGTGTGACGGGGACGCCGGAGATGATCGTGCGGATGTGGGAGGCGCGCGCCGAGGCGTACGGCGTCGCCGACCTGATCACCTGGGTGTGCGACACCGCCCTGCCCGAGCTGGAGCACGACCCGCTGCACGTGTCCAGCGAGGTCTTCTCGTCCACCGACCACCGTGTCGTGGTCATCTCCAAGTGGCGCAGCAACCCGCGTCCGCTGCCCGATCCGCCGGCCCTGCTGGTGGCCCGCGCCCCACACTCCTGGGACTTCACCCAGGTCGACCGCTGACGGGGGCCACCTCGACTGTTGGTCAGCTGCGGCGCAGCATCCGGTAGGTGGCGATCCCGCCGGTGCCGAGCGCGGCGAGGAAGACCAGCCAGACGACGGTGCTGCTCACTCCGACCTGCGGTCCCGCGTTCGCCCCGGCAGCGGCCAGTAGGCCGTCCTTGCCGGGGGCGGGCAGCGCGGCCGGCGGCAGTTCGGGCCACCGGACCAGGCCGGTGGACTCCAGCATCTGCATGTGGTGCATGACGAAGCCGTTGGCGTCCTCGCAGAGCTTGCGGACCGTCGCGTCGCGGGTGCTGGCCCGCACCGCGCCGATCACCGGGAAGATCTTGCCGTGGGCCACCCGGAGCCGGGTCACGAAGATCTGGTCGAACCGGGCACCGGAGGCCTTCTGCATCTCCGACAGCCAGCCCTTCTGCTCGGCCGTCGGCTCGGACGGAATTGTCGCGCCGAGTTTGTTGGCCGCCTCGACGACGAGCTCGTCGAGCTTCTGGTGCTCGCCGGCGATGTTGGCGCCGATCTCCCGTACCTTCGCCGACTGTCCCTTCTCGGCGGCCATCTGACCGGCCGGCATCTCCCACAACCCGGCCAACCGCACTCCGTTGAGGAGCGTCATGTCGGCGGCGTTGAGCTGCTGCCCCCCGGAGGGGGCGGCGATGGCCACGCCGGGCAGGACACCGACCCCCGCGACGATCGCGATGAGCAACATCGCCGCGCGGTGCATCCGGTTGCCCGGCCGGCGACGGGCCAATCTGAGCGGTGCCATGTCTGCGGTGCCTCCTCGGTCCGGACCGAACGCGTCTGGACCGGGCAGCCGCACCCTGCCGGCAGCCCGTCCGCCCACTGGTACGGACTGATCGTCTGATCAGTTCACCGGGGCGGGCCGTCGAAATGCGGGCCGGGCGTGTGGAGGGGCTGCACGTGCGACGCGGATCAGCGGGTGACGGCGAGGAAGCCGCCGAGCAGCAGCAGGGTGAGCGCGGCGACGGCGAAGAGGACCAGCAGCTCCCGGCGACCGTGCCCGATCGGGTCACCGCCTCCGGCCGCCGCGGCTGCGGGGTCGGGCAGTGCCGGCAGGTCCCGCGTCAGGGCGGCGAGGTCGCCGAGGGTACGGGAGGTCCACACCGCGCCGACCCGCTCGGAGAACTCGTCCAGGGTGAGGCGACCCGCCGTGGTGTGTCGGTGCAGCTCGGCGACCACCCGGTGGCGGTCGTCGTCGGAGGCGCGCAGCTGGACGTCCACACCGGACAGGGTACGCGGCTCAGCCCACGTCGAGGGGGTCGGCGAGGAGCCGTTCGAAGGCCAGTTCGGCGGCGCCGATCAGGGGCGCGTCCGCACCGAGTTGCGGGGTGCGCAGCCGGACGTGTTCCAGGCAGGCGCCGAGGGCGTTGGAGTTGAGCCGGCTGCGGATCTGGGCAGCGGCCGCGAGGTAGAGGTCGCGCATGGTGCCGCCGAAGATGACCATCTCGGGGTTGAAGACGTTGACCAGGTTGGCCACCCCGAAGCCGAGCCAGTCGCCGGCCTGGCGTACCGCCGTCTGGGCGTGGGCGTCCCCCCGATCGGCGGCGTCGAAGACGGCCAGCAGGGCGTCGCGTCCCCGCGCGTCGGACCGTCCGGCGGCGCGCAGCAGACCGTGCTCGCCGATCTCGGTCTCCCAGCAACCCCGGGCGCCACACTCGCAGGGCCTGCCGTCGCGGACCACCTTCATGTGGCCGACCTCGCCGCCGTACCCGCCGTGTCCGGTGAGCCGGCGCCCGCCGGCGATGATCCCCGCGCCGACACCGACGTCGCCGTACAGGTAGATGACGTTGTCACAGTCGGCCGCGACGCCCCTGGTGTGCTCGGCGAACGCCGCCACGTCCGCCACGTTGCCGACCGTGACCGGTACGTCGAGGCCCATCTCGGCGACGAGCGCCGCGCCGATCGGCTCGTCCACCCAGCCGGTGGTGGGGCCGAGCCGGACCAGGCCGTCCTCCCGACGGACCATGCCGCAGACGGCGACGCCGGTGCCGACGCAGATCGCGTCGCCGGGCACCGCCTGCTGCATCTCCTTGACCGCGCCGGCCAGCAGCGGCGCGGCCTCCGCGGCGACCAGACCGCGAGGCCGGTCCAGCTCCCGGCGGTCCAGCACCGCGCCGCCCAGGCCGACCCGGGCGGCGCGCAGCCGGTCCACCTCGACGGAGTACGCGTACGCGTACACCCGGGCCGACTCGGGCCGGACGACAATGGACGGTCGTCCGGCCCGGCCGGTCTCCTTCGGCGTTCCCTCGCTGACCAGCCCGACGCCGGCCAGGTCGGCGGTGAGCGCGCCGATGGTGCTCCGGTTCAGTCCCAGCGCGGTGGTGAGCTCGGCCCGGGTGGTCGCCCCGTGGACGTGCACGTGCCGCAGCAGGGCCCCGAGGTTCTGCCTCCGGACCTCCTCCTGGCTGGGTGCCGGGCGCATGCTGGTGCTACCTTCCGCGCGGTCAGCGGGTGCCGGTGGCTGCCGCGCGACGGCGGGAGAGCGCGTCGACGCTGGCGGCGAGGAGCAGCACGACGCCGGTGACCACGTACTTGACTCCCGCGCTGTACCCCATCAGGCCCATCCCGTTTTCGATGACCGCGACCACCGCGCCGCCGAGCACGGCGTCGAGGACGCGGCCCTTGCCGCCGAAGAGGCTCGTGCCGCCGATGACGGCCGCGCCGACCGCGTAGAGCAGTACGTTACTGCCCCCCGTGTTCGGGTCGACCGAGTTGGCCCGGCTGGCCGCCACGATGCCTCCGACGGCTGCCATCGACGAGCAGATCATGAAGACCGAGATCTGGATGCGGTCGACGCCGATGCCGGCCCGGCGGGCCGCCTCCCGGTTGCCGCCCACGGCGTAGATGTGCCGGCCGTAGCTGGTGCGTTGCAGCACGAAGGTCCAGACGACCAGCAGCACCGCGATGATCGGCACCACGATCGGCACGCCCTTGAGCGAGCTGATCAGGACGTTGCGGCTGCGCTCGAGGTTGAGGACGTACACGGCCGTGCCGAGGATGATGGCGAGCCCGGCGATCCGGAGCGCCACCACCGCGATCGGGTCGGTGATGAGGCCGCGGGCCACCCGGTTGCGGTGCCGCAGCAGTTGCACCGCCGCGTAGCCGACGACCGCGAGGATGGCGAACGTCCAGCCCAGGGCGGGGGTGAGGTTGCGGTTGGCGATGGCGACCAGCACGTTGTCGCGGACGGAGACGTTGGTGCCATCCTTGACGAGCAGTAGCACGATGCCCTGGAAGGCGAGGAAGCCGGCGAGGGTGACCACGAAGGACGGAATGCCGATCTTCGCGACGAGCAGACCGATGGTGGTGCCGATGACCAGACCGGTGGCGATCGCCGCGAGCACGGCGACCCACCAGGGGTAGCCGAGCACGGTGACCACGTTGGCCAGCACCGCCGCGCAGACGCCGCTGGCGAAGCCGGCGGAGAGGTCGATCTCGCCGAGCAGCAGCACGAAGACCAGACCCATCGCGATGAGCGTGACCGCGGCGCCCTGGGTGAAGAGGTTGGCGAAGTTGCCGGCCGACAGGAACGACGACGGCCGCATGACCGCGAACACGGTGCAGAGCACGATCAGGCCGAGTACGGCCGGCAGCGCGCCGACGTCGCCACCGCGTACCCGACTCAGGTAGTTGCGGGCGTGCCTCCCGACGGTCGGCGGCGGTGTGACGGCCGCCGGGCCGTCCTTGCGCACGGCGGTGGTGGTCATCGGGCGCCTCCTGAAATCGAGTCGGCCGGTTGCGGGCCGTCGCCGTTGCCGCCCGGGTCGGTGGCGCGGCCGAGCCCGCCCGAGCGCCCGGCGGTGATCAGCTCGACCACCTGGGCGTGAGTGATGTCGGTGGTCTTCACCTGGGCGACCATCTGGCCGAGGTACAGCGCGGCGATCCGGTCAGAGACGGCGAAGACGTCGTTCATGTTGTGCGAGATGAGCACCACGGCCAGGCCGTTGTCGGCGAGGCGGCGGACGAGTTCGAGCACCTGGGCGGTCTGCGCAACGCCGAGCGCCGCGGTCGGCTCGTCCAGGATGACCAGTTTACTGTTCCAGAGCACCGCCTTGGCGATGGCCACGGTCTGGCGCTGACCGCCGGAGAGGCTGGACACGTGCTGGCGCAGCGAGGTGACCGTTCGGATGGAGAGCCCGGCCAGTGTCTCGGCGGCGAGCTGTTCCATGGTCGGCTCGTCCAGGACGAGGCCGCTGCGCTTCTCCCGGCCGAGGAACATGTTCTGCACGATGTCCAGGTTGTCGCAGAGCGCCAGGTCCTGGTAGACGACCTCGATGCCGAGCGCGGCGGCGTCGCGGGGGCTGCCGATGTGCACCGGCTCGCCATTGAACAGGAACTCGCCGGCGTCGGTGGGGTGGATGCCGCTGATGCACTTCACCAGGGTCGACTTGCCGGCGCCGTTGTCGCCGACCAGCGCGGTCACTTCGCCCGGGTGGACGGTCAGGGCGACGTCGCGGAGCACCTGGACGGGACCGAAGCTCTTGTCGATCCCGCGGAGCTCCAGCAGGGGGGTCGCGGACACGGGGGTCTCCTTCTTAAGGGAGGGTCGGGGCCCGTCCGGCGGGCGCCGCCCGGCACGGGAGGGGTGCTCCCGTGCCGGGCGGCGGTGGTCGTCCCGGCGGGTACTGCGGCGTCGGTCAGCTGATGCCGGCGTCGGCGCAGGCCTTGGCGTACGCCGCGGTGCAGACCTCTTCCTTGGTCACGTAGCCGTCGGCGATGACGTCCTTGATGGTGTCCTTGTAGATGGCCTTCGGGGTGAGCAGCACCGAGGGGACGTCGCGGTTGCCCTCGGGGTCCTTCACCGTCTGGCCGGTGTCCTTCTTCTCGCCCTTGGCGAGCGCGATGGCGAGGTCGGAGGCGGCCTTCGCCTCTTCGCGGACGGCCTTGTAGACGGTCATGCACTGGTCACCGGCGAGGATGTTCTGCAGGCCCTCGGTGCTGGCGTCCTGGCCGGTCACCGGCACCTTGCCGTTGAGCTTGTTCTTCTTGAGGATCGAGATGGCGGCGTTGCCGAGGCCGTCGTTGGCGGCCAGCACGCCGTCGATCTTGCCGCTGGCCTTGGTGAGCTGCTGCTCGAAGATCGTCGCGGCCTGCGCGTTGTCCCACGCCGGCACCGAGTCCTCGGGGCCCTTGGTGTATTCCTTGGAGTCGAACTTCGGCTTGAGCACCGAGTCGTAGCCGGCCTTGAACAGGGTGGCGTTGTTGTCGGTGGGGGAGCCGTTCAGGTACGCCACGACGGGGTTCTTGGCGTTCTTCTCAGTCAGGCACTTGGACAGACCCTCGCCCTGGAGCTTGCCGACGGTCTCGTTGTCGAAGCTGACGTAGTACTGGGCGGAGCCGCCCAGGGTGAGCCGGTCGTAGTCGATGGTGGCGACGCCCTGCGACTTGGCCTTGTCGAGCACGGCCTTGCCGGTGCCGGAGTCCAGGTTGACGATCATCAGGGCGGTGACGCCGCTGGTGATCATCTGGTCGGCGATGGTCTGGAAGGCGGTCTTGTCGTTCTGGGCGTTCTGGATGTCGTACTTGACGCCGGCGGCCTTGAAGGCCTCCTCCAGGAACCGACGGTCCGCGGTCTCCCAGCGGGCCGAGGATTTGCTGTCCGGGAGGATCACGCCGATCTTCGGGGTCTTGGCGGAGCCGCCGGCGTCGGAGCCGGAGTCGTCGTCGCCGCACGCGGTCAAACCGCCGGTCGCGAGCAGGCCCACGGCGGCGATGGTGAGGATCCCCTTACGCATGTGCAGGGTCCTTTCGGAGGTGGGGGAGGTGTTGTTTTGTTGTGTCCGGCAACGTATTTCGCGTCACACCAGCACCACAAGACCGCGCAGGTCCCAAGTTTGTTGGAGGCGATAACAATTCAGCAACGCGACTGTTACTCCCCGGCCATCGCGCCGGGCGGTCGATGTAACGAAATGCGTCAGTGGCTCTGCAGCGGCGCGGTGCGGGCCTCGGTCGACGCCACCAGGTCCGCTGCCGCCAGTTCGAGTTGCAGGCCGCGCCGGCCCGTCGAGACGTAGCTGGTCGGCAGATCCAGCGCCGAGTCGGCGCCGTAGTTCGGGGCGTCCGGCGAGACCCGGTACGGGTGGGTGCGATGCGCGATCCCACGCTTGACCAGTAGCGCCGTCGCCGGCGTGCCCTGTCCCGCCACGTCGACGGCGCTAGTCGACCGGTCGGCCGATCAGCACGGTCGGGGCTCCGGCGACGCGGGTGAGCACCAGGCTCGCCGCCTGGTCGCCGGCCAACCGCAGATCCCGCCGTAGCTGCTCCGGGGTGAGTGCCGAGCCTCGTTTGAGGATCTCCACCCGGCCCACCCGGCGCTCGCGCAGCAACGCCCGCAGTCGCTTGAGCGAGAACGGCAGCACGTCGGTGATCTCGAGGCAGCGCGCGTACGGGGTGCGCGTCGGATGGTCGGCGTAGAGGTACGCGATGCTCGGATCGCCCAGGGTGGCGTCCAGTTCGGTGGCCAGCTCGGCGACGAGGTGCGCGCGGACCACCGCCGCGTCCGGGTCGTACAGGTAGCGGCGCGGCGACCCGACCGGTGCGTCGTCGGCGCCCGACCCGGTGAGCTGACGGCGGTCGTTCTCGACGCCCCGCTGGCGGTAGAGGGTGGCGCGGCGAGGCACCTCGGCGAGTTCGCCGCACCAGAGCGCGGCCTCGACCAGGTCGCCGTCCACGGAGACCCACTCCGCCTCCGCTCCCGCCGGGATGAGCGCGTGCTCCAGGCCCGGCGCGACCTTCACCACCGTGCGCGGCACCCGCTCGGCCAGCCCCGTCACGAAGTCCCACGGCGGCGAGTAGGCGCGCGGATCGAAAATCCGTCGACCGGTGCCGGTGGCGCGTCGGGCCGGGTCGCAGAAGACGCCATCCACCCGGGACACGTCGAACGCGGTCGCGTCGCCGCACTCGACCGTGAACAGGTCGGCCAGCCCGGCAGCGGCGGCGTTGGCAGCGGCCATTTCCGCGGTCACCGGGTCGGCCTCCACCCCGTACACCCGGATTCCGGCGCGGGCTGCGGCCAGGGCGTCGGCGCCGAGGCCGCACCCGAGGTCGGCCAGGGTCCGCACTCCGGCCGCGTGCAGCCGGGCGGCGCGACGGTCGGCGACCACCCGGCGCGTGGCCTGTTCCAGGCCGGGGCGGGTGAGGAACATCCCGGCGGCGGCCGGGCCGAATTTGCCCACCGCCCGGTGGCGCAGCTCGGCCTGGGTGAGTGCCGCCGCCGCCAGCGTGGGCGGCACCCCGGTCGCGCGCAGCGCCGACGCCGCGGTCAGTGGGTCGCCGCCGGCCAGTTCGGCCGCCGCCGCGAGGGCGGCCGACCCCTCGGGGGTACGCAGTGCCGAAAGCTGATCGAGATCCACCTGCTCATTCTCCCGGCCCAGGTGAAAATACCGCTGGCGGGGCGCGACGCGCTGGCACTCTCCTTGACGGAGTGCTAGCCACGGAATAACCTGCGATTAGCACTCTCACCCTGAGGGTGCCAGCTCCCGGGTCTCGTGACCCGGGCGCGCACGCCAGGCGGACCGGCACCCGCGACGACGGCCCCGCCCGGTGGCATGAGGCAGATTGACGCTGGTCAGCCCCGCTGGCCGGCAACGAAACCAGTACCCCAGGAGGGTATGCCCGTGACTACCGCGACCAAGGTTGCGATCAAGCCGCTCGAGGACCGCATCGTGGTCCAGGCGAACGAGGCTGAGACCACCACGGCGTCGGGCATCGTGATCCCCGACACCGCCAAGGAGAAGCCGCAGGAGGGCACCGTCCTCGCTGTCGGTCCGGGGCGCGTCGACGACAACGGCAACCGGGTTCCGGTTGACGTGCAGGTCGGCGACACCGTCCTCTACTCGAAGTACGGCGGCACCGAGGTCAAGTACGCCGGCGAGGAGTACCTGGTGCTCTCCGCCCGCGACGTCCTCGCGGTCATCGAGAAGTAAGCAACCGATCAGTGTCGCTGCCCCGGTCCGGCTCGCCGGGCCGGGGCAGTGGCGCTTCGAAGGGACATTCATGGCGAAGATCCTCAGCTTCTCGGACGACGCCCGACACCTGCTGGAGCACGGTGTCAACGCCCTCGCGGACGCGGTCAAGGTCACCCTCGGCCCGCGCGGGCGCAACGTCGTCCTGGACAAGAAATTCGGTGCGCCGACGATCACCAACGATGGCGTGACCATCGCCAAGGAGATCGAGCTCACCAACCCCTACGAGAACCTCGGCGCGCAGCTGGTCAAGGAGGTGGCGACCAAGACCAACGACGTCGCCGGCGACGGGACCACCACCGCGACCGTGCTGGCGCAGGCGATGGTCCGTGAGGGCCTGCGCAACGTGACCGCCGGGGCCAACCCGGCCGGCCTCAAGCGGGGCATCGACGCGGCGGCCGCCAAGGTCTCCGAGGCGCTGCTCGGCCGGGCCGTCGAGGTCACCGGCAAGGAGTCGATCGCGAACGTGGCGACGATCTCCGCGCAGGACGCCACCATCGGCGAGCTGATCGCCGAGGCGATGGAGCGGGTCGGCCGCGACGGTGTCATCACCGTCGAGGAGGGCTCGATGCTCACCACCGAGCTGGACGTGACCGAGGGTCTCCAGTTCGACAAGGGCTTCATCTCGCCGAACTTCGTCACCGACCTGGAGGGTCAGGAGTCCGTCCTGGAGGACGCGTACATCCTGGTCACCACCCAGAAGATCTCGGCGATCGAGGAGCTGCTGCCGCTGTTGGAGAAGGTCCTGCAGAACAGCAAGCCTCTGCTGATCATCGCCGAGGACGTGGACGGGCAGGCGCTCTCCACCCTGGTGGTCAACTCGCTGCGCAAGACCATCAAGGTCTGCGCGGTCAAGGCCCCGGGCTTCGGCGACCGGCGCAAGGCCATGCTCCAGGACATCGCGATCTCTACGGGCGCCGAGCTGGTCGCCCCGGAGCTGGGCTACAAGCTCGACCAGGTCGGCCTGGAGGTGCTCGGCACCGCCCGGCGCGTCGTGGTCGACAAGGAGAACACCACGATCGTCGACGGCGGCGGCCAGAAGACCGAGGTCGACGACCGGGTGGCCCAGATCCGCAAGGAGATCGAGGCCTCCGACTCCGACTGGGACCGGGAGAAGCTGGCCGAGCGGCTGGCCAAGCTCTCCGGCGGCATCGCCGTGATCAAGGTGGGTGCGGCGACCGAGGTCGAGATGAAGGAGCGCAAGCACCGCATCGAGGACGCCATCGCGGCGACCAAGGCCGCGGTCGAGGAGGGCACCGTGCCCGGCGGCGGCGCCGCCCTGGTGCAGATCCTCCCCGTGCTCGACGACGATCTGGGCTTCACCGGCGAGGAGAAGGTCGGCGTCTCGATCGTGCGCAAGGCGCTGGTCGAGCCGCTGCGCTGGATCGCGCAGAACGCCGGCCACGACGGCTACGTCGTGACCCAGAAGGTCGCCGGTATGCAGTGG
Organism: Micromonospora sp. DT4; assembly: GCF_049841675.1. Lineage (NCBI taxonomy): Bacteria > Bacillati > Actinomycetota > Actinomycetes > Micromonosporales > Micromonosporaceae > Micromonospora > Micromonospora sp. DT4. Next base: position 24,901 of record NZ_JBNCKT010000037.1, on the reverse strand, counting down.
GGCAACGGCCTCGACGCCGCCACCGGCGAGTACGGCGACCTGGTCAAGTCCGGCATCATCGACCCGGTCAAGGTGACCCGCAACGCCGTCACCAACGCCGCGTCGATCGCCGGCCTGCTGCTCACCACGGAGAGCCTCGTGGTGGAGAAGCCGGAGCAGCCCGAGCCGGCCGCCGCCGGTGGTGGGCACGGCCACGGCCACGGCCACGGCCACCAGCACGGCCCGGGCTTCTGACCCGGTAGCGACACCCGTCCCGGGGCACACCGTCGTACGGCGGTGTGCCCCGGTTCGTCTGCGCGATCATTACCAACCACTGACGTCGTTGGCGACCTGCCCTGATGATCGCGCACACTGGGCCGATGAGCACCACGTCACGGCGGTACGCCGCGCTGGCCGGAGTCACCGCCGCCACCGTCGCGATCGGCATCGCGGAGCCGGTGGCGGTGCTGACCGGCCCCCGGTCGGCGCCACTGGTCGCGGTCGGCGGGGTGGTCGTCGACGCCGTCCCCGAGCCGCTCAAGCAGTTCGCCATCGACGTCTTCGGCACCGCCGACAAGGTCGCCCTGCTGACCGGAACGGCCCTGCTGCTGGGCGCGTTCGCCGCGCTGCTCGGAATGTTGGCGGTCCGCCGGCTGGCCCTGGGCATGGCCGGTATCGCCGCCTTCGGCGTCGTCGGCGTGGCCGCCGCGCTGTCCCGTTCCGGCGCGGACGTCTTCGACGCGCTGCCGTCACTGATCGGCGGCGGGCTCGGCGCCCTGGTGCTCTGGCTGTTCATCGCCGGCCCGTTCGAGCTGGAACCCTGGCCCTGGACCCCACCCAGCACCCCCCACCCGGCCGTTGCGGACGGCCCTGTCGAGCGGCCGGTGACACCGGCCGCGCCCGTCGAGGGCGTCGATCCGGAGTCGCGCCGACGGTTCCTGACCGGCACGGGTGTGCTGCTCGGGACGGCGGCCGTGGCCGGTCTCGGCGGGCGCTGGCTGTCCGGACGGCGGGGCGTCTCGGCGGCCCGGGACGCGATCCGGCTGCCCGCGCCGGCCGCCCCCGCGCCGGCCGTGCCGGCGGGCGCGGATCTGTCACTGGCCCAGCTCGCGCCGTACGTCACCCCGAGTTCCGGGTTCTACCGGATCGACACGGCACTGGTCGTGCCGCAGGTGAACCCGGACACCTGGCGGCTGCGCATCCACGGCCGGGTGGGTACCGAGCGCACCTACAGCTACGCCGACCTGCTGGCCCGGCCGTTGGTCGAGCGGTACGTCACGCTGGCCTGCGTCTCCAACGAGGTCGGTGGGGACCTGATCGGCAATGCGCGCTGGCTCGGCGTACCGCTGCGGGAACTGCTGGACGAGGCCCAGCCGGACGAGGACGCCGACCAGGTCGTCGGCCGGTCGGTCGACGGTTGGACCTGTGGCACACCCACCGCGGCGCTCCGCGACGGGCGGGACGCGCTGCTGGCGATCGGCATGAACGGCGAACCGCTGCCGGTCGAGCACGGGTTCCCGGTGCGGATGGTGGTGCCCGGTCTCTACGGATACGTGTCGGCCTGCAAGTGGGTGACCGAGCTGGAGCTGACACGCTTCGCGGACTTCGACGCGTACTGGGTGCCGCGCGGGTGGTCCGCCCAGGGGCCGATCAAGACCCAGTCGAGGATCGACGCGCCACGGCGGCGCAACCGGCTGACCGCCGGCCCGGTGACGGTGGCCGGCGTGGCCTGGGCGCAGCACCGGGGGATCAGCCGGGTCGAGGTACGCGTCGACGACGGCCCCTGGCAGGAGGCCGAGCTGGCCCCGACGGTGTCCGTGGACACCTGGGTCCAGTGGTCCTGGCGCTGGGATGCCACGCCGGGCGAGCACCGGCTCCAGGTCCGGGCAACGGACGCGACAGGCGAGACACAGACCGACCACACCCAGGGCGTCGCCCCGGACGGCGCGACAGGCTGGCACACCGTCCCGGTAAACGTCCGCTAACCCGCTAACCCGCGCCCCGGCCCTCACCCCGGCCCTCACCCCCGGTGATCATGAGGTTGTTGCCCCGGCCAGCGGCGTGTCGTGGCGATAACTTCATGATCACCGGGGTCAACCCGGGATGGCGGACGCGGGAACCGCGCTCCCGCCCAGCGGGAGCGCGGTTCGCGGTGTCGGGGTGTGTGTCGGGTCAGGCCACGTTGCGCTGGGCCGGGACCGTCGACTTGTGCGGGCGGCCCAGGCGGGCCTCCAGGCGGGCCACGTCGACGCGAATCTGCCGGCGGTCCGCCAGGTCCTCCCAGCCGACAGCGAGCAGGCGCAGTCGCTCCGACTCGCTGAAGCCGCCCCACACGCCGTATGGCTCGCGGACGGACAGGGCATGCGCGGCGCACTCGGCGCGGACCGGGCAGGCGCGGCAGACCGCCTTGGCGGAGGACTCCCGCCGCAGCCGCGAGGATCCACGCTCCCCGTCCGGGTGGAAGAACTGCGCGCTGTCCCGGCCTCGGCAGGCACCGAGCCGCTGCCAGTCCCAGAGGTCGACGATGGGTCCGGGCAGTCTACGTACGTTCGACATCAGCACCCCTCCTCCCGCGCGGCACCGCGAGAATGCTTGTGGCCGGCTTCCGGGCGGCGGGCCGCGCAGGCGCACCGTTCCCGGCCTGGACCCCCCGGTACCCAGGTCACCGCCGGCTCACACGTCTGTGATCGAAAACGCCCGGCGAGTTGTGGCTTTTGCCCCATCTGTCGGAAAAGTTCAGATGATTGCCGGGAACCTCCTCCCCAGCCGACGCCGTCATGGTCTGCTCGTGTGCGGAGAGGAGACCATCACAGTGCGTACCGTTCTTGTGTGCGTTCGGACACCGCTTGCGGCCCAGCACCTCACTTCTGCTGCCGCACGGCTGGGCTTGTCCGCGATCGTTCGTACCGCCGTCTCCGATCCTGAGGTGATGTTGCGACTCGCCGAGCGGCCGGCCGACGTCGTCCTCGCCGACACGGCCCTCACCCGGCCGGACAGCGCGGGTTTCGTCCGCCGGGTGCTGGCCCGCGCGCCGCAGGCCGCGGTCCTGCTGCTCGGCGCCGAGGAGTCCGAGGCGGCGGCCGCCACCATCAGCGCCGGCGCCCGGGGATTGATCCAGAACGCCGACCATGACCTGACCAGTGCCGTGGCCAAGGCCCTGCTCCTGCTGACCGCGCCCGGCCGGGCCTCCCGGCAGCGGGTCACCGACCCGGCCCGGGACGCGGCGGCGGTCGGTGGTTCGGGCCGCTCCGCGCCGTCGGTACGCGGCTCCGCCGAGCCCGGCTGGACCGCCGCGACCGGCGACGGACCGGCCGGGGTGGCGTCGGTGCCCGTGCAGCGGGGCGACGACGAGGTCGAGTCCCCGACCGACGGCTCCGCCACCGGGCCGTCCGACGCGGCCCGGCCCGGCCCGGGGGGCGTCCGTGGGGGCCGGGCGTCGATCGGGCTCACCGAACGGGAACTACAGGTGCTGCTCGGCATGGCCGAGGGCAAGAGCAATGCCGAGATCGGTCGGGAGCTGTTCGTGTCGGAGGACACCGTCAAGACACACGCGCGACGGCTGTTCCGCAAGCTCGGCGCGCGGGACCGCGCCCACGCCGTCGCCGCCGGTTTCCGAGCCGGGCTGGTCTCCTGACGCCGCGCCGCAACCCGCCGCGCCTTGATCGTGCTCGAACCAACCTGGAAGTGACCTGGAAGTAGTGGCCTGCCTGTCCGGTGAGGCCACTACCTCCTTGTTCCAGCACGATCCTGAGCGGTCCGGAAGTGCCGCCGAGGGTGGAGGGTGGCCTCGGCGTGGCCCGGGAAGGGAGCGCGCCGGGGCGGGCGAGACCTCACTCGGTGGTGGCGGTGCCCGGCTCGTCCTCGGTGCCCTCGGTCAGGGTGTCGTGCACCCCGTCGGCGTATCCACGGGCGTAGTCCCAGGTCACGTAGTGGTCCGGGTCCGGGTCGTACGCCGGCTCGTGCACGCGCGGCCGCCCCGAGTTGAGCAGGTGCCGCAGGTTGCCCCGGAGCAGGTCCCAGTCGAAGTAGTGCGGTTCCCGGCAGTCCTCGCATTCGATGACCAGCCCGCGCACGCCGATGGGCGCCAGCAGGGCCTGGTAGATCTCCAGATCGGCGAGATCCTCCAGCACGTCCTGCCGCTCGACGTCGGTCAGCGGATCCGGCGTGGCGTCGTCGCCCGGATCGTCCAGCCCCGCGGTCGGGTCGGCTGGGTCGCCGTTGAACGGGTCGATGGGCTCCTCGTGCACCCCCTCACCGTAGACCCAACGCGGCGCGGACGTCCGCCCCCCGGCACCGCGCCAAGGCGGCCGCCGCCGATCCAGGTCGCGCAGGTCACTGGGTACGATGGGACGACGTGCCGGCGCCGTGGCGTGTTCCGGTGCCCGCCCGCGCCACCTCGCTGAAGCCCATCCGAGCAGCTCAGGGGAGCAATCGTGGAAAATTCGCCCAGCACCGATCTTCCGGCCGGCGTTGAGCACGCCGACCTGGGCGGCCACCTGCCCGAGCTGCCCGCCGGCTCGGCCCGGGTCGTTCCGCTCGGGCTCACCTTCGATGACGTGCTGCTCCAGCCGGGCGAGTCGGACGTCGTGCCCAGTCGGGTCAACACCCGGACGAAGCTCACCCGCAACGTCGAGCTGACCGTCCCGCTGCTGTCCAGCGCCATGGACACGGTCACCGAGGCGCGGATGGCGATCGCCATGGCCCGCCAGGGCGGCATCGGCGTGCTGCACCGCAACCTCTCCCTGGAGGACCAGGCCCTCCAGGTCGACCTGGTCAAGCGCTCCGAGTCCGGCATGATCACCAACCCGGTGACCGCCAGCCCGGACGACACGCTGCGCGAGGTCGACGAGCTGTGCGGGCGGTACCGCATCTCGGGCGTCCCGGTGGTGGACGGCAACGGCCAGTTGGTCGGCATCGTCACCAACCGCGACATGCGCTTCGTCACCGAGCCGGACACCCCGGTCCGCGAGATCATGACTCGGACGCCGCTGGTCACCGCCCAGGTCGGGGTGAGCAAGGACGAGGCGCTCTCGCTGCTGCGCCGCCACAAGGTCGAGAAGCTGCCGATCGTGGACGACGCCGGCCGCCTGCGCGGGCTGATCACCGTGAAGGACTTCACCAAGAGCGAGCAGTACCCGAACGCCACCAAGGACGACGCGGGCCGGCTGCGGGTGGCCGCCGCCATCGGTGTCGGCGAGGACGCGTACAAGCGGGCCCGCACGCTCGTCGACGCCGGCGTCGACGTGCTGATCGTGGACACGGCGCACGGGCACCAGCGGGCCGTGCTCGACATGGTCCGCCGGCTCAAGAAGGACGTCACGATCGACATCGTGGGTGGCAACGTGGCCACGTACGCCGGCGCGAGGGCGCTCGTCGAGGCCGGCGCCGACGGGGTCAAGGTGGGTGTGGGCCCGGGCGCGATCTGCACGACCCGGATCGTCGCCGGCGTCGGCGTCCCCCAGATCACCGCGATCATGGAGGCGGCCCGTGCCGCCCGCCCGGCCGGCGTGCCGGTGATCGGCGACGGTGGCATCCAGTATTCCGGTGACATCGCCAAGGCCCTGGTCGCCGGCGCCGACACCGTGATGCTCGGCAGCCTGCTGGCCGGCTGCGAGGAGAGCCCCGGCGAGCTGATCTTCATTAACGGAAAGCAGTACAAGGCGTACCGCGGGATGGGCTCGCTCGGCGCGATGCAGTCGCGGGGGCAGGCCAAGTCGTACTCGAAGGACCGGTACTTCCAGCAGGACGTGCTCGCCGAGGACAAGCTGGTCCCCGAGGGCGTCGAGGGTCAGGTGCCCTACCGGGGCCCGCTGTCCGCGGTCGCCCACCAGCTCATCGGCGGGCTGCGGGCCGCCATGGGGTACGTCGGCGCGGAGAGCATCCCCGAGCTGCACCGGCGTGGCCAGCTGATCCGGATCACCGCGGCCGGGCTCAAGGAGAGCCACCCGCACGACATCCAGATGACCGTCGAGGCGCCCAACTACCACTCCCGCTGACCATCCCCCAACAATCTGGAGTCCCCCATGCGTGACGTGGTCGAGATCGGGCTGGGCAAGACCGCGCAGCGCGGCTACCACCTGGACGACATCGCCATCGTGCCGAGCCGCCGGACCCGGGACGTCGACGACGTCTCGACCGCGTGGCAGCTCGACGCGTACCCGTTCGGCATCCCCTGTGTCGGGCACCCCTCGGACGCCACGATGAGCCCGTCCTCGGCGGTCCGGCTCGGGCAGCTCGGCGGTCTCGGTGTGCTGAACGTCGAAGGGCTGTGGACCCGTTACGAGAACCCGACGAAGGTGCTCGACGAGTTGGCCGGCCTCGACGAGGAAGCCCGCGCCACCAAGCGGCTCCAGGAGGTGTACGCGGAGCCGATCCGCCCGGATCTGATCGCCGAGCGGGTCCGCGAGCTGCGCGCCGGTGGCGGCACGGTGGCCGTGCGGGTCTCCCCGCAGCACACCCTCGCGCTGGCGCCGGTGATCCTGGACGCCGGGGTGGACATCCTGGTCATCCAGGGCACCATCGTCTCGGCCGAGCACGTCTCGACGACCGACGAGCCGTTGAACCTCAAGGAGTTCATCGCCGACCTCGACCTGCCGGTGATCGTCGGCGGCTGCACGGACTACAAGACGGCGCTGCACCTGATGCGTACCGGCGCGGCCGGCGTGATCGTGGGCATCGGCGGCGACGAGTGGTCGACGACCGAGTCGGTGCTGGGCATCCGGGTGCCGATGGCCACCGCCATCGCGGACGCCGCGGCGGCCCGCCGGGACTACCTCGACGAGACCGGTGGCCGGTACGTGCACCTGATCGCCGACGGTGACATCCAGACCTCTGGTGACATCGCCAAGGCCCTCGGCTGCGGCGCGGACGCGGTGATGCTCGGCGAGCCGTTGTCGCTGTGCGACGAGGCGCCCGCCGGTGGCGCCTGGTGGCACTCGGCGGCCAGCCACCCGTCGCTGCCCCGGGGCACCTTCGAGGTGTCCGGTGAGCCGCTCGGCTCGATGGAGCAGCTGCTCTTCGGCCCGGCCGACGAGGCCGACGGTCAGCTCAACCTGTTCGGTGGGTTGCGTCGGGCGATGGCCAAGTGCGGTTACCGCGACCTCAAGGAGTTCCAGAAGGTCGGCCTGGTCCTCGACCGCTGACGAGTTGACGCTGGAAGGCCGGCCCCGCGATCCTGCGGCGCCGGCCTTCGTCGCCTGCCGCGAGGGGGTCGCTCCCCGATACGGCCATCGGACGACGTACCGCTGGCTACGCTCGTTCCTGACCCGGGGATGGCGTAGAAGGAGTCGTGCATGGTCCGGAGCGGACGGGGACCGTACCGCCGTCGACTGACCGCCGCCCTCACGGCGCTGGGCTGCGCAGTCGCGCTGACCGGGACCGGCTGCACGGGCGACGACAGCGACGGTTTCCGACCCGGTGCGGCGGACGCCGGTGACCCGTACGTGCCGGGCCGCGGCAACGGCGGCTACGACGTCACGCACTACGGGTTGGACGTCCGCTACGACCCGACGACCGACCGGCTCACCGGTCGGGCCACCATCACGGCGACGGCCACCCAGGACCTGTCCCGGTTCAACCTGGACCTGGTCGGCCTGAACGTCGGCGCGGTGACCGTCGCCGACAGGCGCGCCGAGCACCGCCGGGACGACGGCGAACTGGTGGTGACCCCGCGCGACGGGCTTGCGCGCGGACGGTCGTTCACCGTGCGGGTCGACTACGCGGGCGTGCCCACCCCCGTCACCGACGGCGAGCTGGGCAGCGGCGGTTTCCTGCACACCGCCGACGGGGCCATCGCTCTCGGTCAACCCGACTCGGCGGCCACCTGGTTCCCGGTCAACGATCACCCGTCCGACAAGGCCAGTTACGACATCGCGGTGACCGTCCCGGACGGAGTGGCCGCGTTGAGTAACGGGGTGCCCGGTCCGCAGACCAGCGCCGACGGGTGGACGACCTGGCGCTGGTCGGAGCGCACCCCGATGGCCAGCTACCTGAGCACCCTCGTGATCGGGAACTACCGGGTGGTCACCGGCGTGCACGGCGGACGCCCCATGGTCACCGCGGTCGCGGCGAGCCTGCCGGCGACCGGTGGCGCGGCCGGCTCGGTGGGCCGCACCGGCGAGATCGTCGACTTCCTGGCCAGCCGCTTCGGCCCGTACCCGTTCGACTCGTACGGCGGGATCGTCGTCGCCGACGAGCGGATCGGCTACGCGTTGGAGACGCAGTCCAGGCCGGTCTACGGGCCGGCCTTCTTCTCGGGCGACCACCCCAACCCGTCGGTGGTGGCGCACGAGCTGGCTCACCAGTGGTTCGGTGACAGCGTGTCCCTGTACCGGTGGAGCGACATCTGGCTCAACGAGGGCTTCGCCAGTTACGCCGAGTGGCTGTGGGAGGAGCACGACGGCGGCCGGACCGCGCAGCGCAACTTCGAGCTGCAGTACGCGTCGACGGACTGGTCACAACCGTCGGTCGAGCCGGGACGGGAGCGGATGTTCGGCACCGCCGTCTACAAGCGAGGCGCGCTCGCCGTGCACGCGCTGCGCCGGACCGTCGGCGACGACACCTTCTTCCGCATCCTGCGCACGTGGACGTCCGAGCGGGGGGCCGGAAACGCCACCACCTCGGACTTCGTGGCGCTGGCCGAACGGGTGGCCGACCGGCCGCTCCGACCCCTGCTCGACGCGTGGCTGGTCGGCGGCGCGGCACCGACCCTGCCGTGACGACCCGGTGATCGTCGGTCGATAGGCTGCCGCCTGCGATCGGGCGGGAGCGCCGGTCGCGCGGGGGTGGCGAGGCCATCCACGCCGGCTTACGGGGAGGTTCGTGATGCGGGGTACGCGGCACAGGCTGCGCGTGGGCGCAGGTCTGTTGGTGACCGGGGCGCTCGTGCTGTCCGGATGCGACTCGTCCACACCGGAGGCGGCGGCGCCGTCGCCGAGCGCGTCCCCGACGCCGTCGCGGTCCTTCACCGCCGGGGCGGCCGGGGCCGGCGACGCGTACTTCCCGAGCTACGGCAACGGCGGGTACGACGTCGGGCAGTACACCGTGAAGGTGCGCTACGACCCGGCGAAGAACCAGTTGACGGGTACGACCACCGTCCAGGCCACGGCGACGGCGGACCTGTCGACGTTCAACCTCGACCTGGCCGGCCTCACCGTCAAGACGGTCACCGTGGACACCACCCCGGCCACCTACACCCGGGACAAGAACGAGCTGGTGATCAAGCCGGCGGCCGGACTCATCACGGGCAACGGTTTCGTGGTGGAGATCGCGTACGAGGGGGTGCCGAAGCCGCTGAAGAACGAGCTGCTCGGCGAGGGCGGATTCCTGCACACCGCCGACGGCGCGATCGCCTTGGGCCAGCCCGAGTCGGCGAGCACCTGGTTCCCGGTCAACGACCACCCGTCGGACAAGGCCACGTACGACTTCGAGATCACCGTCCCGCAGGGGGTGACCGCGGTCAGCAACGGCGTGCCGGGCGGCAACAGCACCATGGACGGCTGGACCACCTGGAAGTGGTCGGAGAAGTCGCCGATGGCCAGCTACCTGAGCAATGTGGTGATCGGCAAGTTCCGGATCACCACCGGTCAGCACAAGGGCAAGCCGGTCTACAGCGCGGTCACCACCAAGGTGGCCAAGGGCGCGTCCGACGCGTCGATCGCGCAGACCGTCAAGGTGGCCGACTACCTGGAGACCGTGTTCGGGCCGTACCCGTTCGACGCGTACGGCGGCGTGGTGGTCTCGGACAGCCGGATCGCGTACGCGCTGGAGACGCAGAGCCGCCCGGTCTACTCGGCCGGCTTCTTCCGGCGGGGTGAGAACACCGGGGTGGTCGCCCACGAGCTGGCCCACCAGTGGTTCGGCGACAGCGTGGCGTTGGCCAAGTGGGAGGACATCTGGCTCAACGAGGGCTTCGCGACGTACGCCGAGTGGCTCTGGGCGGAGCACACCAAGGAGTACACCGCCAAGCAGGCGTTCGACATCCGGTACCAGCAGGTGCCCGCCAAGGTGTGGAAGACCCCGCCCGGCAAGCCGGGTGTGAAGGACCTGTTCGGCGAGTCGGTCTACCAGCGTGGCGGGATGACCCTGCACGCGCTGCGGGTGGCCGTCGGCGACGAGGCGTTCTTCGAGATCGTCAAGACCTGGGCGGCGGAGAAGCGCAACGGCACCGCCACCACGGCCGAGTTCGTGGCCCTCGCCGAGCGCATCTCCGGCAAGCAGCTCGACGCCCTCTTCGACGCGTGGCTGTACGGCACCAAGAAGCCCACCCAACCCAAGAAGCTTTGAGCCCGGGTCAGTTCTTGACGACCAGGCTGGGGTGGGCCTTCAGGTACGCCTCCGCGCGGCCGGCGCGGAGTTCGGTGATGAAGGCCCGCCCCTCGCCGGTGAGCTGTTCGCCCCGGTAGGTGCTGCCCGTGCCGACGCCCGAGCCGGGCAGGCCGACCAGGGTGAACTGGTTCTCCGGCACCCCGCTGAGGGCGTATGCGAGGTCGACGATCCGGTCGCCGCCCACGTACACCAGGGTGTTGCCGAGGGCGGCGACCACCTGGTCGACGCGCTCGGGCTGCCGGGCCAGGCCCTCGTTGAGGATCTTGCGGGTCAGGGCCTTGACGAGCTGCTGCTGGTGACGCTGGCGGGCGTAGTCGCCGCCGGTGATGTAACGCTGCCGGGCGTAGTCCAGCGCCTGCCAGCCGTTCAGGTGCTGCTCGCCCTTCTCGTAGACCTGTTGCGGGCCGGTGTAGCCGCCGGGCGCGCTGTCCCGGTACTTGCCGTCCGGCTTGCGGTGCAGGGACGCGACCCGCTGGTCGACGTAGATGTCCACCCCGCCGAGGGCGTTCACCAGCTTGTCGAACCCGCCGAAGGTGAGCACGGCGCCCGCGTCGATCCGCAGCCCGGTGTACCCGCTCACCGTGCTGCGCAGCAGCTCGTACCCCTGGGCGGTGCTCGGCTGCTTGGGTTTGCCCGGCACCCGGCTGCCGAAGCTCATCGAGTGGGTGAGCTTGGTCTTGCCGCCCTTGTAACCGGCCTTCGGGAACGCCGGGATGTCCACCAGCAGGTCGCGGGGGAGGGAGAAGAGGTACGCCCGACCCAGCCCCTTCGGCACGTGCAGCACCAGCACCGCGTCGGAGTGCGGCTCCCAGCCCGGCACGCTGACCCGGGTGTCCACGCCGACCAGCAGCAGTGTCAACGGACCCTTGATGTTCGCGCCCGGCGGCGGGCCGCTCGGGCTGGGGGTGGCCGTGGCGGCCGAGGACGGGCTCGGCGAGCCGGCCAGCGGCGTGCCGGCGGACTTGTCGTCGCCGCTCAGCCGCGTGATCACGGTCGCTCCACCCACGATCAACGCGACGACGGCGAGTGCCGCCAACCCGAGCAGCAGCCAGCGTCGGCGCGGCTCCATCGACCCCAGAATCATCGTGTGTTTCCTTCCACCCGTATCCGGAACAACGCTCCGACGGGTGCTCCGGGTTGCGGCCGGGAGGCGCCGGGTCGGTCGGCCGGTGCATGATCGCGCGAAAACGGGCGCTGGCGCGAGCGCTACTGGCGGGTAATGATGCGTCCATGCGGTACGACGTGGTCGTCATCGGGTCCGGCTTCGGTGGTGGTGTCACCGCGCTGCGGCTGGCGGAGAAGGGCTACTCGGTCGGTGTCGTCGAGGCCGGCCGCCGTTTCGCCGACGACGAGTTCCCGCAGACGTCGTGGCGCCTGAGCCGGTTCCTCTGGGCGCCGAAGTTGGGTTGCTACGGCATCCAGCGGCTCACCCTGCTCCGCGCGACCGCCGGCCGTTCCGGCGGCGTGCTGGTGCTCTCCGGGGCCGGCGTGGGCGGCGGGTCGCTGGTCTACGCGAACACCCTCTACGAGCCGCTGGACGCCTTCTACACCGATCCGCAGTGGCGCGACGTCACCGACTGGCGTGACGAGTTGGCCCGCCACTACGACCAGGCGAAACGGATGCTCGGCGTCACCACGTACCCGATCCACACGGGCGCGGACCGCGCCATGCGGGCGGTGGCCGACCGGATGGGGGTGGGTCACACCTTCCACGCCACCCCGGTCGGCGTGCACATCGGCCGTCCGGGCCAACGCGTCGCCGACCCCTACTTCGGTGGTGCCGGCCCGGAGCGCACCGGCTGCCTGCACTGCGGCTCGTGCATGACCGGCTGCCGGCACGGGGCCAAGAACACACTGGCCAAGAATTACCTCTGGCTCGCCGAGCGGCTGGGCGCCACCGTGCACCCGCTGACCACGGTGACGGCCGTCCGTCCGGCCACCGGCGGCGGGTACGAGGTGCACACCGAGCGCACCGGCGCGTGGTTGCGCCGACGGCGGCAGGTGATCCATGCCGACCAGGTGGTCTTCGCGGCCGGAGCGCTCGGCACCCAGCGGCTGCTGCACGAGATGAAGGCCACCGGTGCGCTGCCGCGCCTGTCGGATCGGTTGGGCGCGCTGACCCGGACCAACTCGGAGGCGATCCTCGGCGCGTCGATGCCCCGGCAACGGGCCCGGCAGCAGCGGACCGACTTCACCGAGGGAGTGGCGATCACCAGCTCGTTCCATCCCGATCCGCAGACCCACATCGAGCCGGTCCGCTACGGCCGCGGCTCCAATGCGATGGGCCTGCTCCAGTCGTTGCTGGTCGATGGGGGTCCGCACCGGGTCCGGCGGTGGTTGGGCAGCATCGTCCGGCAGCCGGGGCTGGCCGCCCGGATGCTGTCGGTGCGGGGCTGGTCGGAGCGGACGGTGATCGCCCTGGTGATGCAGTCGGTGGACAACTCGCTGACCACCCGCTGGCGGCGCGGCCTGTGGGGTCGCCGGTTGGTCGCGGGGCCGGGCCACGGCACCCCGAGCCCGACGTGGATCCCGGCCGGCAACACCGCCACCCGACTGCTCGCCGAGGAGATCGGCGGTACGCCCGGTGGCTCGCTCACCGAGCCGTTCGACATCCCGGTCACCGCGCACATCCTGGGCGGGGCGGTGATCGGCGCCACCCCGGCCGACGGGGTGGTCGACCCCTGGCACCGGGTGTACGGCCATCCGGGGCTGCACGTGGTCGACGGCGCGGCCGTGTCGGCCAACCTGGGCGTGAACCCGTCGTTGACGATCACCGCGCAGGCGGAACGGGCGATGTCCTTCTGGCCCAACAGGGGTGCTCAGGACCCCCGCCCACCCCTGGGCACTCCATACCGCCGGTTAGCCCCCGTACCCCCGAACGAGCCGGCGGTCCCCGCGGATGCCCCGGCCGCGCTACGCCCCTGACAGGGGCCGGCGGAGGATGTGGTTGACGCCGACGTCGGCGGGCGTACCGGTGGAGGTCAGAGCGCGCCGCGCCGAGTGCGTGGGGCGCGGCTCGGGGCGGCGGTGACTGTCGGTAGGCTTTGTACACATGAGCCTGCCTCGCCCTGTCCTCGTGGTGGACTTCGGAGCCCAGTACGCCCAGCTCATCGCGCGCCGGGTCCGCGAGGCGAAGGTCTACTCCGAGATCGTGCCGCACTCGATGCCGGTCGCCGAGATGTTGGCGAAGAACCCGGCCGCGATCATCCTCTCCGGCGGTCCGGCCAGCGTGTACGCGCCGGACGCCCCGCAGGTCGACGCCGGTCTGTTCACGTCCGACGTGCCGGTCTTCGGCATCTGCTACGGCTTCCAGGCGATGGCCCAGGCGCTGGGCGGCACCGTCGCGCACACGGGCAGCCGGGAGTACGGCGGCACGCCGCTGCGTCCCCGCCTCACCGAGCCGGGCGTGCTGCTGCGCGACCTGCCGGCGGACCTGCCGGTCTGGATGAGCCACGGTGACTGCGTCACCGAGGCGCCCGAGGGCTTCACGGTGACCGCCGAGTCGGCGGGCGCGCCCGTGGCGGCCTTCGAGGACGTGGTCGGCCGCCGGGCCGGCGTCCAGTTCCACCCGGAGGTCGGCCACACCGCGCACGGTCAGGAGATGCTGACCCGCTTCCTGTACGACATCGCCGGCATCGAGCCGACCTGGACGCCCGAGAACATCATCGACGAGCAGGTCGCCCGGATCCGGGCGCAGGTCGGTGACAAGGAGGTCATCTGCGGCCTCTCCGGCGGGGTGGACTCGGCGGTCGCCGCAGCGCTGGTGCATCGGGCGGTCGGTGACCAGCTCACCTGCGTCTTCGTCGACCACGGTCTGCTGCGCGCGGGCGAGGCCGAGCAGGTCGAGAAGGACTACGTCGCCGCGACGGGCATCAAGTTGAAGGTGGTCGACGCCGCCGACCGGTTCCTCGGCGCGCTGGCCGGGGTGACCGACCCCGAACAGAAGCGCAAGATCATCGGCCGGGAGTTCATCCGGGTCTTCGAGGCCGCCGCCCGCGAGATCGCCTCGCACGGTGACGTGGAGTTCCTCGTCCAGGGCACCCTCTATCCGGACGTGGTCGAGTCCGGCGGCGGCACCGGCACCGCCAACATCAAGAGCCACCACAACGTCGGCGGCCTGCCGGAGGACCTGAAGTTCGCGCTCGTCGAGCCGCTGCGCACCCTGTTCAAGGACGAGGTCCGCGCGCTCGGCCTCCAGCTCGGCCTGCCCGAGGCGATGATCTGGCGGCACCCGTTCCCCGGGCCCGGTCTGGCCATCCGGATCATCGGCGCCGTCGACCGGGACCGCCTCGACCTGCTGCGCCAGGCCGACCTGATCGCCCGTGAGGAGCTGACGGCCGCCGGCCTGGACCGGGGCGTCTGGCAGTTCCCGGTGGTGCTGCTCGCCGACGTGCGCAGCGTCGGCGTGCAGGGTGACGGGCGCAGCTACGGGCATCCCGTGGTGCTGCGCCCGGTCTCCAGCGAGGACGCGATGACCGCCGACTGGTCCCGGCTGCCCTACGAGGTGGTTGCCCGGATCTCCACCCGGATCACCAACGAGGTCGCCGAGGTCAACCGCGTGGTCCTCGACGTGACCAGCAAGCCGCCGGGCACCATCGAGTGGGAGTGAGCCAGCCTCATGCGGCCGGCGGGGTCGTCGGCGGGTAGGGCGGCGTCGGGGCGTACCCCGGCTGCGGCCCACCGGGCGCGGACCCGGCGGTGGGCTGCGGCGCGACGCCCGCCGGGTGCGGCCAGGCGGGCGCGCCGGTGGGCTCCTCGGGCATCAGGAACCACATGATCGGGTACGCGAGCAGCGCGAGCCCGCCGGTGAGCAGCCCGGTGACGGCGAAGGCCACGCGGACCAGGGTGGGGTCGACGTCGAAGTAGCGGCCGAGGCCACTGGCGACCCCTGCCACCATGCGGTCGGTGGTGGGTCGCCGGAGCTGCTTGTACGGGGCCTGGGGAGCGGCGGTAGGTGTCATGTCTCCACGGTCCGCGCCGGGGCCCGCCCTGCCCTCGGTGACCGCCCGGATGCCTACCCTGATCGATCCCTGAGCGGGAAGCCAGAAGTCAGGAATCCGACTCTTTTCCGTTCCGGTAACGCGGCCCGGGGAGAATTTGGACCCGTGACCACCATGCTGGAGCCGCTTCGCAGGATCGCGGCATACGCAGTTTGTGCTGATTCAGACGGCCGAGTGTTGCTGGTCCGCGCATCGGAGCGCTCCGGCACACCCGGCACCTGGTCCCTGCCCGGCGGGGCGGTCGACCACGGCGAGGACCCCAACCACACGGTGGTCCGCGAGACCGCTGCCGAGACGGGCCTCTCGGTCGCCGTCTCGGGCCTGGCCGACGTGCTCGCCGACATGCGGGCCCTGCCCGAGCGCGGCATCACCATCCACACCGACCGGCTGATCTACCGGGTGGCGGTGCGCGGCGGCACCCTCGCCGACCGGACCGGCGAGCGCCCCACCGACCTCGCCCGGTGGTACACGCTGGACGAGGCACGCCAGTTGTCACTGCGCTCGTTCACCGCCCGTGCCCTCGGTCTGCCCGCCTCCTCGGCCGACGTGGTGCCCGACGAGGCTCCCGAGTTCCCCTCCTTCTACGCGGTCCCCGGCCCGGACGGGCTGCACCGTGCGCAGCGCTTCGCCGCGTACGCCGTGTGCACCGATCCGGCCGGCCGGGTGCTGCTCACGAGGATCTCCGACGGCTACCCCGGCGCCGGCTGCTGGCACCTGCCCGGCGGCGGCACCGACTACGGCGAGCAGCCCGGCGCGGCGCTCATCCGGGAACTGGTCGAGGAGACCGGCCAGGCGGGCCGCCTCGTCGAGCTGCTGGGTGTGGCGAGCCACCGTGACGCAGCCTCGCTGGGCCCGGAGGGTTACCCGATCGACTGGCACGGCGTACGCGCCTTCTACCGGGTGGTGGTCGACCAGCCCAACCCGCTGACCATCGCCGACGTCGGCGGCTCCACCTGCGAGGCCCGCTGGTTCGCCCGCGAGGAGCTGGGCGCCCTCCCCACGGACCACCTGACCGAGGTGACAGCAGAAGCAGTCCAAGCAGCCCAACTAACCTAACCCCCGCACACCCACCTCCGGCGCTCCCCACCCGGCGTTCCCCCTGCGTCGCGGTGATCATGAAGTTATTGTCAGGACACGCCGAGATGGACGGCGATCTTCATGATCGCCGGGCTGGATCGGGGCCGGGTCCGGGGTGGGTTGGGGTGCGGGGGAGTGGGCGTGGGGGTTTTGGTGCGGCGGGTTGCGGTTTATGGGGCTTTGGAGCATCTGGGGCGGTTCTTGGTTGTTCGGGTGGGTGGCGGGCGGGTCTGGTCGCTGCCCGGAGGGCCCGTCGCGCATGCTGAGCACCCTGAGCGGGCCGTGGTGCGCACGATCGCCGAGCAGACCGGGCTGACCGTGTCGGTGGCCCGGTTGCGTTCCGTCGTCGCGGACGTGGACGCCAGCGCGAGTGACGGCATATCGGTACACACCGACAGGTTGCTCTTCGAGACGACCGTGCTCGGCGATGTGCCGGAGGTCACCGACGGTGGCACGGTCGAGGCCCGCTGGGTCAGCCCCGAGGCCGCGACCGGGCTGCCGTTGACGCCGTTCAGCGCCGAACTGCTCGGCCTGCCGGTCGTCCCGCTCCGGGCCGACGCGTACCCGTCCGCCGAGCCCCTTCCGACGTCGCATCCGGACCGGCGGCTGCGCTTCGGGGCGTACGGGCTGGTCACCGACCCGGCGGGGCGGATCCTGCTGACCCAGATCGCCGAGGGCTACCCCGGGGCCGGCAAGTGGCACCTGCCCGGCGGCGGCACCGACCACGGCGAGCAGCCGACCGCCGGGCTGCTCCGGGAACTGGTGGAGGAGGGCGGTCAGGTGGGCCGCGTGGTGAAGCTGCTCGGCGTGGACAACCTGCACAACCCGGCCGCGCTCGGCCCGGAGGGTCGTCCGCTGGACTGGCACGGCGTCCGGGTGATCTATCGAGTGCTGGTGGACGTACCCACCGACGCGTTGGTGACGGAGTCCGCTGGCGGCTCGACCGCGCGGGCGGGCTGGTTCACCGCCGCCGAGGCCGCTGACCTGCCGCTGACCGGCATCGCTGCCTCGGCAATCGGACAGCTGGGCTCATAGCACTCAGCCCAGCGAGCCGAGTTGGCTACCCTCCGGTAGAGTCGGAGGCGGGAATGGTGGAGGAAACGGGCGATGAAGCCCGGGATGGGAATAACAAGGCGGTTCGCGCGGGTTGCACCAGATAAGTACCGCCGGCAGCTATCGCCAAGCCACATTCCTCTATGCGATGGTGTACTCCGCAAAACGGTCTGCCGGGCCACGCAAGGTCCGGCACGAGACAGCCGGACACCCGCCCAACGGCGGTAAGCCGATCCGGTGATGGAGGAAACGTGCCGAGAGCCCCATGGCGCCGGCGTCGTACGACTGACAGTCCGCGCCCCGCAGGGCGTCGCTGGGCGGGCCGGTTGCGCCGCAGCAGCACGTTCGCCCGCCAGGTGCTGCTGGTCCGGGTGGGTCGCCGTGATGGTGACCCACAGGCCACCAACCTGACACTGCCCGAGCACCGGTACGCCGACCGCCAGCGCCGTCGCTACGGTCTGGACCGGCTCAGCCGGCCTGCCGGCGTCACGCGCGCCGAGATCAAGGCGGTCATGCCGGTCAGCCCGGCACTGCCGCCGATGGCGCACACCGACGAGGCCGTCGCCGGATCGATCCCCCTGCTCCCCGGTGAGCGCACGATGGCCCGCCGGATGAAGTTCGCCCTGGTCAACGCCTGCACCCTGGCCAGCCTGATGCTCGGCATGCTGGCGATCTTCCTGGCCATGCAGGGTCAGGTGCGCATCGCCGCCCTCTGCCTGATCGCCTGCGTCGTCTTCGACGGCCTCGACGGTGCGCTGGCGCGTCGGCTCGGCGTCGCCAGCCCGTTCGGCGCCCAGATGGACTCGCTGGCCGACATGTGCTCGTTCGGCCTCGCCGCACCCGTGGTGGTCTACGCCTCGCTCGCCGGCTCCGTGTCGACGGCCGCAGCTGCGGTGGCGTGTGCGCTGGTGGCGGCGTGCGCGGCGATCCGGCTGGCCCGCTTCAACGTCTCGCCGAAGGACGGCCGCTTCTTCTGCGGCGTCCCCACCACCATGGCCGCCGCCGTGCTCGCCGTGACCGTGGCCATCGGTCTGCCGGTGCCCGGCCTCGTGCTGGTGGCCGGCGTGGCACTGCTCGCCTTCGCGATGGTGTCCAGCTTCCCGTACGCCAAGCTGGCGCGTCTGGTGAAGCTGCCGCCGTGGCTCTGGCTCGCCCCGGTGCTCGGCGCTCTCGTCGACATCCGGCTCACCTTCGCCCTGATCGTGGTCGGCTACCTGGTGAGCGGGCCGGTGCTCTGGCTGCGCCAGCGTCGTACCGCCTGATCCGACACGCGAAACGGGGCGCCGCAGACAGCGGCGCCCCGTTTTCGCATCTCGGTTTCAGTGCCAGCGGGCGATGACCGTGGAGCCGCCGACCACCTTGTCGCCCGGCCCCACCAGTGGTTCCGCTGCGTCGGCCGGCAGGTAGACGTCGGTCCGCGAGCCGAACCGGATGAGCCCGAAACGCTCGCCCTTGGCCAGCAGCGCGCCGATCGGCGCGCGCTGCACGATGCGGCGGGCGATCAGGCCGGTCCGCTGCGCGACCACCACCGTGCCGCGGCTGGTGTCCAGAACGGTGTACGCGGCGACGTTGTGCTCGGCGTCCGGCTTCATCGCGTTGACGAAGCCACCGTCGGCGACGAAGTAGTCCACCACCTTGCCGGCGACCGGAGCACGGTTGACGTGCACGTCCAGCACCGAGAGGAAGACCGCGACGCGCAGCCACTCGCCGTCGCCGAAACGCTCGTCGTGCAGCCGCTGCACCGACAGGACCTTCCCGTCCGCGCTGGCCACCACGGCGTTCGGGTCCTCCGGTACGTCCCGCTGGGGATCACGGAAGAACACGGCGACCGGGCCGGCCGCCAGCGCCGGCAGCAGCCACAGCTTGGACGACGGACGCGCGACCCGGGCCAGCGCCGCCAGACCCAGCGTGATGCCGGCCGCGGCCACTCCGTTGGAGTCGATGTGCATTCCCCTGGTCAGGGGCACGCTCGACGGCCGGTACGCCGGGGCCAGCCGGTCGGCCGTCGCCGGGCTGGCCGGCGTGAACCGCAGCCGGTAGACCCGTACCGGCGGCGAGTTGCGCAGCACCAGGTCACCGCCGACGCCGTACAGGGCGTCCTGGCGGGCCAGCTCGCCGGCCGCGCCGGTGGTCCGGCCCGGCGTCGCGGTGGTGGCGACGCTCAGCACCGCGCCGTCGACCAGGTACTTCGACAGGCTCTGAATGCCGCTACGGGCCTCCTCGGCGGTGCCGGTGAACGCCTCGCCGGCGATGACCACCGCCGCGGCCTCGGCGTCGGCGAGCGCGTCGACCACGCGTACCCGGTCGGTGACCCACCGGCCCTGGGCGGTGACGTGCTCGCGGAGCGCGGCGGCGTCGGAGGACTCGGCGGGCGTCACGGTGAGCCGGTCGCCGGGGAGCAACGCCTCGATCGCCGCGGCCAGCACCGCGGACTCCGGGCTCGCGCCGACCAGCAGGGCGACCTTCGGGTCGTTCATCCGGGCCAGCTCGGAGACGAGCGTACGGGCGGCGCGCTCGCCGATGCGGACCGGACCGGACCGGCCGGTGGTACGCACGGCGGGGGACTGCGTCATGACGGGCGGGCTCCTGACGGGGTAGAGACGGGAATCGTGGCGGGGGCGCCATGGCGGGACGGGCCGGCCGGCGGAGGCGAGATCTCCACCAGCCAGCATATGCGCCTGCCCGCGCCGGCCGCACCGCCGAGCCCTCGCCGAGGAGCGCGCGGGCCGACAGTCGGCTCAGGAACTCCCGCGCCGACCCGTCCGCTCGTCGTCGGCCGCGGGATCGTCGCCGCTGGCCGGATCGTCGCCGCTGGCCGGATCGGTCGCCCGAATCTCGCCGGCCGGAGTGATCGGGTGGTCGACCTGGGTCGGCTCGGCGGGCTGGGCCGGGGCCGGCGGGGTCTCCGGCTCTGCCGGGGCGTGGGCCAGCCAGGCGGGATGGACCACGCCGGCCGTGGGCGTCTCCGGTGTCCGCAGCTCGGCCGTGGGCGTTTCCGTCGTGCGCAGCTCGGCCGTGGGCGTCGCGTCTGGCGTGGCCGGCGCGAACGTGGCCGGCGCGAACGTGGCCGGTTCGAACGTGGCCGGCGCGAACGTGGCCGGTTCGAACATGGCGGTCTGCGGCGTGCCGCGCTCGGCCGCGACGGGCTCGGGCGTGACGGGCTCGGGCGTGACCGGGACGGCGTCGGAGGCCGTCGCACCCGGCTCGGCGATCCCGTTCGGCTCCGGGCGGCCCGGGCGGCCCGGGCGGCCCGGGCGGCCCGAGCGGCCCGAGCGCAGCGCCCCGACCAGACCGAACACTCCGATCAGGATCAGCGCCCCGGCCAGGAACCAGCCGACCGGCGGCAGCGCGAGCCCGAGCAGTTGGGCGAGCAGCCACCAGGCCGACAGGGCCAGGAACACCAGCCCGAAGGCGAACGAGAGCAGGTCCGTGCGGTGAGCCTTCACCGGGTCACCTCCAGGTTGCCGGCATTGACGTGGATGTACAGGCGCAGCTTCCCGCCGCCGGGACCGTCCGCGCCCAGGTCGGTGGACTCCCGCAGCCGGCCGTCGATGCCACCGGAGCGGTTGCCGAAGACAGTGGCGTCGCCGGCGTTGACGTCGGCCACCGTGGTGACGTCCACGTTGGGCGGTACGACCACCGTTGCCTGACCGAAGTTGATCGCCACGGTCACCTGGGTGTCCCGCTTCGTGAAGTCGATGCCCCGCAGGTCGAGGACGGCGTCACCGAAGCTGTTCTCGTACCGGTCGGCAAGGTCGCGGTAGTCGGTGGGCGCCCAGGTGACCGCGCCGTCCACGCCCCGGATCCGGTCGTAGGACTCGGCGACCGTCGCCGTGCCCAGCGCGGCGGCCGTCACCAGGCCCAGCGCGATCAACCAGCGTGCCCGGCCGAACCAGGTGCCGACCAGCAGCCCCAGCCCGATGGTGGCCAACGCGGCCGCGAAGTACGCCGAGGCGCCGACGTCGAAGACGTCCAGCAGGTCGAGCAGGGCGACCACACCGAGCGCCAGGAAGATCAGCGAGAAGGTCACCGCGCCGAGCGGCGAACGCTCCCGGGGCCGCTTCGGCGGCTTCGGTGGTTTCGGCGGGGGGTACGCGGCCGGCGCCGGCGTGGCGTACGGGCCGTGTGGCGCGAACGGAGGGCGGTACCCGCCCGGTGTCGCCGCCCCCGGGTGGGTGGACGGGCCGGCGGCGGGTACGGCGGTCACCGGTGCCGACGGCCAGCCGCTGGTAGGCGTACCGACGGTGGGCGTGCTGCTGCCTGGCCAGCCCTGCTCGGGCGCCGGCCAGCCGGTGCCCTGCGATCCGGTCGTGACGCTGGCCGGCTGTGCGGACAGCGGGCCTGCCCCGGACACCACCGCCGCCTGGAACACCGGCTCGGCGCCGACGGGCGGTTGCGCCGCGGTGGCCGGCTGGTCGCCCTGGACGGACGCGTACGCGCTCTCCGGCGCGCCGGCGTACGACGGCGCGCCACCCGCCAGTGGCCCGGTCGCCAGCGGACCGCCGGGCGGCGCCGCGCTATACGTCGGGGCGGGCCAGGCGACCGGCGGAACCGGCCCGGGTGGCGTGCCCGC
Organism: Micromonospora sp. DT4; assembly: GCF_049841675.1. NCBI lineage: Bacteria > Bacillati > Actinomycetota > Actinomycetes > Micromonosporales > Micromonosporaceae > Micromonospora > Micromonospora sp. DT4. The sequence continues at coordinate 2,893 of NZ_JBNCKT010000037.1, read as the reverse complement.
CGGGGAGGGCGGCACCGGCCCACCCGGAGGCTGTGGCCCACGGTTGTCCCGGTTGAGCAGCAACGCGCCGCCGATCAGGATGGCCGCGCCGAGCAGCACCGCGCGGAAGGCGTCGGTGACGATGTAGCCGAAGCTCGCGGCCACGAGGAGGCCCAGGATGATCACGGTCATCGGGGACATGCTGGAACGGCCCCGCCCCAGCATGGACTCCACCGGGGACGCCGTGTCGCCCTCGTTCGGGATGATCAGCCAGGCGGCGACGTACACCAGGATGCCGATGCCGCCGAAGAACCCGAGCACCGCGAGGAGCACCCGCCACAGCACCGGATCGGTGTTGGTGGCCCGTCCGATCGCCGCGCAGACCCCGGCCAGGTAACGGCCGTCGCGGGGTCGGACCAACCCGTACCGCGAGGTGAAGCCGGTGCCGCCCAGCGGGCCCACGGACGGCCCGGGCGTGCCGGGCCCCGGAGGCGTACCCCCGCCGGGTCCGTAGCCCGTGCCGGGCGCGTAGCCGGCGCCGGGCGCGTAGCCCGCGCTCGGCGGCTCGTACGCGCCGGACGTGGCGCCCGGCGTCGGTCCGGCGGGCGGGCCGAAGGTGGTGGGCTCGGTCCAGCCGGCGGGCGTCGCGGTCGGTGCGGGCGGTGCTGAACCACCCGGCTGTGCCGACCCGGGGCGGGGCGGCGGGGCAGCTTCCTCGGTCATGCCTCGATCCTGCTGCCCACCTCGCCCGAACGACCTCAGGACCCGACCCTGACGCCACCCTGAGATCCGGGCGGCCGGAATGTCGGGGGCGTCCCCGTGGTCGTCGGACGCCGCAGCGTGTGACGATCGGACCCACCGCCTCGCGCCCAGCCCACCACCGTGACCAGGGAGCCTGCGATCAGCACCGTGACCCCACCTCCGCGCCTCTACCGGGCCCCCGAGCATCGGATGGCCGCTGGCGTCGCCGCCGGCATCGCCGATCACCTCGGCATCTCGGTGCTGCGTGTGCGAGTCGCGTTCATGGTGCTGCTCGGGCTGAGTGGGCTCGGGCTGCTGCTGTACGCGGCGTTCTGGGCGGTGGTGCCGCTGCGGCCCGGCGACACCGCCGTGCCGCCCCGGCGGGACGTGGCCCAGCTCCTGCCGTTCGTCGGGATCGGGCTCGGTGTCCTGCTGATCCAGGTGATGGTCTTCGACTCGGTCGGCGCGGCGGGCACCGCCGGCTGGCTGGTGGCCATCATCGCGGTCGGCGCGGGCGTGATCTGGCACCAGTCGGCGCCCGAGCGGCGGCGGCGCTGGGGCGAGGCGATGCCGGTCCCGTGGCTCGGGGCGGTCGTCGAGGAGAGCGACCGGCGGGCCTTCGTGCTCCGGTTCATCGGCGGCGGGGTGCTGGTCGCGGTCGGCATCATCGGTGTCGCGGCGGTCTACTCGCCGGCACAGAACTTCGACGCGGTGATCAACGGGGTGATCTTCGCGCTGGTCGGGTTGGCCGGGGTCGGCGTGGTCGCGGCGCCGGTGCTCTGGCGGACGTACAACCAGCTCCGCGCGGAGCGCGAGGGCCGTATCCGGGAGCAGGAGCGGGCCGAACTGGCCGCGATGGTGCACGACCAGGTGCTGCACACGCTGGCGCTCATCCAGCGCAACGCTGGCGACGTCAAGACGGTGCAGCGGTTGGCGCGGGGGCAGGAGCGCTCGCTGCGCAACTGGCTCTACAAGCCCACGGCCTCGCCGAACGAACGCTTCGCCGCGGCCCTGGAGCAGGCCGCCGCCGAGGTCGAGGACACCTTCGCGATCACCGTGGAGGCGGTGGTGGTGGGGGACCGCGAGACCGACGAGAAGGTCGGCGCGCTGGTCGCCGCCGCGCGGGAGGCGCTGGTGAACGCGGCACGGCACGCCGGTGTGCAGACCGTGTCGCTCTACGCCGAGGTGGAGCCCGATCAGGTCAGCGTGTTCGTCCGGGACCGGGGGAAGGGCTTCGATCCGGATACGGTGGAGGACCACCGGCACGGCGTACGCGGTTCGATCATCGGACGGATGAAGCGGCACGGCGGACGGGCCGAGATCCGGTCCGGCCCGGGGGAGGGGGCCGAGGTCCGGTTGATCCTGCCGATCTCCCGGGACTCGTCCGCGGCGGAGAGGAACAAATGACCATGGCCGAGCAGCCGACGGAACACCCGGACCAGGCGGCCAGCCGCCCCGAACGCCTGCGGGTCTTCCTCGTGGACGACCACGCGATGTTCCGGGCCGGTGTACGTGCCGAGCTGGGCGCCCACGTCGAGGTGGTGGGCGAGGCGAGCACGGTGGCCGAGGCGGTCGCCCGGATCGCCGTCACCGGGCCCGACGTGGTGCTGCTCGACGTCCACATGCCCGACGGCGGTGGCCGCGCGGTGCTGGAGGCGATGCGGCGCAGCCATCCGCAGGTCAAGTTCCTGGCCCTGAGCGTCTCCGACGCGGCCGAGGACGTGATCGGGCTGATCCGGGCCGGCGCCCGGGGGTACGTCACCAAGACCATCTCTCCGGACGAGTTGGCCGCGGCGATCCGCCGGGTCGCCGACGGTGACGCCGTGTTCAGCCCTCGGCTGGCCGGGTTCGTGCTGGACGCGTTCGCGGCCCGGCCGGACGCGCCGGTTGCCGACCCGGAGCTGGACCAGCTCACCAACCGTGAGCGGGAGGTGCTGCGCCTGCTCGCCCGCGGGTACGCCTACAAGGAGATCGCCAAGGAGCTGTTCATCTCCATCAAGACGGTGGAGACGCACGTGTCGAACGTGCTGCGCAAGCTCCAGATGTCCAACCGGTACGAGCTCTCCCGCTGGGCGGCGGACCGCCGGCTCGTGTGATTATTGACCCGTAACCCAAATGGTTTGTGATCGTTTGGGGTGTATGGGCGTTACGGTGCGGGACGCGCGTCGGCTTT
>NZ_JBNCKT010000036.1:9677-49623 GCF_049841675.1 Micromonospora sp. DT4 | reverse complement strand
GTTTCCACAACTGCCCGACTCGCCGCCTTCGTCCGTGTCGCGCCAATCAACCGTTATGCGTTGCTGAGATCACCTCAGCACACTAGTAGTGCTTTGTTAATAAGTCGTGTCGGTGTGTCGCTGGACGGCCGGCGTAAGTCGATGCAGTCGATGGCGCGGCGGCTCGGGGTGGATCACCAGCAGTTGCAGCAGTTCCTGACCTCCTCGACCTGGGATGTGGATGGTGTGCGGCGGCCGGTGGCGATGGCTGCGCTCGACACGGTGACCCCGCGGGTGTGGGTGGTGGACGACACCGGGTTCCCCCAAGGACGGCACCGCGTCGGCGTGTGTCGCGCGGCAGTACTGCGGCACGCTCGGGAAGGTCGCCAACTGCCAGATCGCCGTCAGTGTCCACGCCGCGACCAACACCGCCTCGGCGGTGCTGAACTGGCGGCTGTTCGGGGCGGTCCCTCCCGCGCGGCGATCTCGGTTCCCCGGTGGGACCCGGCGTGATCGAGCTTCGGTAGGTTTGGGGTATGAACGCATCTGTAGCGTCCGATGCCGTAAGCACTGGATACGGGGATTTCCTTGCTTCGCTGAAGCGCGAGCCGTCCGCGGCTGAGTGTGAGCGGTGGGCCGTGCAGCACGCCGGTGATCCCGACGAGCCGCGCGCCCTGGTGGACGCCGGGTGGTACACGGCCCGTGGCGGCAAGAGCGAGGAGGCACTTGAGCTGTTTCGCCGCGCGGCGGGGTTCGGGGGTGAGTTCGGCAGGGACGCTCAGGTCGGCATCGTCGAGCAGTTGTACGCGCTGCGGCGCGAACGTGAGGCCGAAGCGGCCCAGCAGGCGCTGTGGGCCGAACTCGACGACCAGCCTGGCGGGCTCGCCGACCTGCGGGTCTTCGATGACATGGCCGAGCTGCTGTGCGACGTCGGGCAGTACGAGCCGGCCCTTGAGTGGTGTCAGGCGGGCCTGGCCCGGGCAGCCAAGGCCGGTGACGACATGCAGGTGCAGGACTACCGGCGTGGGCTGCTCATCACCCGTGGCTTCATACGCGACGAGCTGGAGATCGAGCACGACGAAGAGGACCTCGCCGTGCGGGCGGAGACCGACGCCTCGCTCACCGCGTTCCGGGAGATGGTGCGAAAGACGCTGGGTGACGTGGCCCAGCGCCGCCAGCTGGATGTTCCCGATGACGTGGAAGCGTTCGACGGGATTGTCCTGCGCTGGGTACGCGAGGACTTCACCGCGATACGTTCTCGCTGGCCCGAGTCGACCGCCTCCTACGGCGACAGCTACGACACCTACGCCGCGCGGATCCAACGGGAGGCCTGCGGCTATGCCGAGGCCGGCGCCGCCCGGGTACGCATAGTCAGTGGGAAACTCGCTGACTACGAGGCGTACGCCCGCCGTGAAGGCCGCGACCCGGCCGAACGGTCGACCCGCCGAGATTACGGCGAGTGGCATGCCATCACGCACCCCGACCAGGTGCTGCTGTGGCCACCCGAACGCAACACAGCATGCTGGTGCGATTCAGGCCGCAAGTACAAGAAGTGCTGCGGCACGCCGGCCAGGAACTAAGTCCTCCAACTCCTGAAAGGTGTTGTGACGCAAGCGGAATTGACAGTCGACCGGCTGCCGGAGCAGCCTTGGGAAGTGACAACGCTGTCAACGGGCAAATGGGATGAAACGCAGTTGCTTTCCGCTCATGCGCCTGCGGCGGTATGCCGTACCGTTGACCGTTTTCCGGCGCGGACCCGGTCCGTCCGCCGATCCTTGCCGTATGCCCCTTCACACCTCGACGGTGACCAGCTGAGATGACCGACGCGCCCCGCTTCGACGCCGAACCGCCCCCTGCCCCGGCAGGGATACCCGACCTGCCCGACCTGGACGGCTTCCTCGCCGACCAGACCCGCACCCTGCTCGACACGGCCCGCCGGTCGGTCCGGCCCGAGGGCGGCTTCTGGTGGCTGACCGACGACCGCACCCCGGACCGGGGCGAAGCCGTCTACACCTGGATCACCTGCCGGATGACCCACGTGGCCGCGCTCGCCCACCGCAACGGCGACCCGGATGCCGCCGCCCTCGTCGACCACGGCGTCGCCGCGCTCGACACGCTGCTGCGCGACGACCGGTACGGCGGCTGGTTCGGTGCCGTGGACCAGCAGGGCGCGCCGACCGACGAGCGCAAGGCCGGGTACGACCACGCGTTCGTGCTGCTCGCCGCGTCCAGCGCCGCCCGGGCCGGGCGACCCGGCGCGGACCGGTTGCTCGCCGACGTCCTCACCGTGGTGCGGGACCGGTTCTGGGACGAGGAGACGGGTGCGGTCCGCGAATCGTGGAACCGGGACTGGACGGTCACCGAGGACTACCGCGGCGCGAACAGCAGCATGCACATGGTCGAGGCGTTCCTCGCCGCTGCCGCTGCCGCTGCCGCCGCCACCGGCGACACGAGCTGGACCGACCGGGCCCTACGGATCGCCACCCACCTCGTGCACACCGAGGCCGCCCGGCACGACTGGCGGCTGCCGGAGCACTTCACGGCCGACTGGACTCCGCTGCTCGACTACAACCGGGACCAGCCCGCCGACCCGTTCCGGCCGTACGGCTCGACGATGGGCCACTGGCTGGAGTGGGCCCGGCTGCTGATCGAGTTGGAGGCGGTCCTGCCGCAGCCGCCGGGCTGGCTGCTCACCGACGCCCGTACCCTGTTCTCCGCCGCCCTGCGGCGTGGCTGGGCGGTCGACGGCGCGGACGGCTTCGTCTACACCATCGACTGGGACGATTCGCCCGTGGTTCGCTCCCGCATGCACTGGGTGCTAGGCGAGGCCATCGGCGCGGCAGTCACCCTGTACCGCCGCACCGGGGACGCCGTCTACGCCGACTGGTACCGGGCCTTCTGGGCGTACGCGCGCCGCTACCTCGTCGACGGCACCGGCTGGCGGCACGAGCTGGACGCGCAGAACCTGCCCGCCGACACGGTCTGGCACGGTCGACCGGACGTCTATCACGCGTACCAGGCAGTGCTGCTGTCCCGCTCGGCCGACGGCCTCGGCGGCCCTGGCCCGATCGCCCCGGGGACGGTGACCGCATGATCGTGGTGGCGGGTGAGGCGCTCATCGACCTGGTGGTCACCGCCGACGGGCAGCGGGCGGTGCCGGGTGGGTCGCCCGCGAACGTGGCGGTCACCCTGGCCCGGCTCGACCAGCCGGTACGACTGCTGGCCCGGCTCGGCCCCGACGAGTACGGCCGGCAGATCGCCGAGCACCTGGCGGCCAACCGGGTGGACCTCCAGTGGGCGGTCCGCGCCCCCGAACCCACCTCGGTGGCGGTCGCCACCCTGAACGCCGCCGGCCAGGCCAGCTACGAGTTCCGGCTCGACGGCGCGGCGGACTGGCAGTGGACGCCGCAGGAGCTGCCCGACCTGGCCGGCTCGTTGGCGACGGCCCTGCACACCGGGTCACTCGCCCTCGCGCTGGCCCCCGGCGCGCAGGCGGTCGAGGGGCTGCTCGCCCGCGAACGCGACCGCGACGGGCTGACCCTCTCGATCGACCTCAACCTGCGCCCGAGCATCGTCACGGACCGCGCCGCCGAGCAGGAGCGGGTACGCCGACAGGTGCCCCTCGCGCACCTGGTCAAGGCCAGCGACGAGGACCTGGCCTGGCTCTACCCGGACCGGTCGGTGGGCGACGTGATGGCCGACTGGCGTGAGGCCGGGGTGTCCTGCGCGGTGGTGACCCGTGGCGGTGAGGGCGCGTGGCTGCTCGCCCCCAACGGAGTGCTGCACGAGCAGCCGGCCGTACGCACCACAGTGGTCGACACCGTCGGCGCGGGCGACTCGTTCACCGGTGGCCTGCTGGCCGCCCTGGCCGACCTCGACGCGCTCGGTGACCGACCAGCCGACCGGCTCGCCGCGGTGACCGAGTCCCAGTGGGCGACAGTGCTGCGTCAGGCCGCGACGGTGGCCGCGCTGACCTGCGCCCGCCGAGGCGCCAACCCCCCGACCCGAGCAGAAGTCGAGGCCCTCCTGACCACAGCAACCTGACCCGCTCCGCACGGGTCGATCATGGACTTGTGGTGGGCGTTCACCACCACTTTGCGGCATACGCGAGGCACCACAAGTCCATGATCGGCGTCGGCGTCGGCGTCGGCGTCGGTGTGGGGTTAGTCCTTGTCGCTCCGCTGCGCGAAGCGGCCCTCATCGGGAGGAAGTAGGTCTACTTCCGACTTACGAGAGGCCCCGGCGTAGTAAGCGGGTGGGGAGGATCGTTGTTGACGGGGGCGAGTCGTCGCCGGCGATCCGCTCGAAGAGACGCTCGGTGGCCACCCGGGCCAGTTCGCGTGTGTCGTAGGCGACGACGGTCAACGGCCGGGGCATCAGGTGGGCAAGTTCGAAGTCGTCGAAGCCGACCAGTGCCGCGTCGCTGCCCCGGCGGTGCAGCTCCTGCAACGCGCCGACGGTGAGCCGGTTGTTGCCGCAAAAAAACCCGGTGGGCGGGTCCGGGAGGTCGAGCAGCGCGGCGACCGCCCGCCCGGCCTCCTCGGGGGCGATCAGGCGGTCGTACACCAGCGACTCGTCCGGCTCGACTCCGGCGTCCGCCAGGGCCGCCCGCGCGCCGGCCAGCCGTTCCCGCATGGTGGGTACGCTCGGCGCGCCGAGCAGGAGACCGACCCTCCGGTGCCCCTGGTCCAGCAGCGCGCCGACTCCGGAACGGCAGCCACCGGCGTTGTCCAGCAGCACGGTGTCCGCGAGCAGCCCCTGCGGCGGCCGGTCCAGGAAGACCACCGGCATGCCCAGTTCGACCTCGCGGCGCAGGAACGAGTGGTCGGAGCCCGCCGGCACCACCAGCAGACCGTCGACCCGGCGCTGGGTGAAGTCCTGGAGGACGGCGCGTTCCCGCTCCGGGTCCTCCTCCGAGGAGGCGGTGATCAACATGGTGCCGTGTGCGGCGGCGATCTCGGCGGCCACGCTCGCGATAGTGGCGTAGAACGGGTTGGCGATCTCCTCGATGAGCAATCCGACGGTGGCGTTGAGCTGCCGCGAGCGCAGGTTGCGCGCGATGTCGTTGCGCCGGAAACCCAGCTCGGCGATGGCGGCCAGCACCCGGCCGAGCAGCTCCTGACTCACCGGTTCGTCGTTGACGACCCGGGAGACCGTCTTCAGGCTGACTCCGGCGTGTCGGGCGACATCGACCATGGTCGGACGTCGGCGCGCGGTGGGCCTGGTCGGGGTCTGGGTCACGGGGCGGACCTCCACGGCGGGCGCGGTCAGCGATCAAGGGCGGCGAGCGTGTCGACCGCCTTCCGGGCGGCGATCAGCACCGGATCCCAGACCGGCGCGTACGGCGGAGCGTAGCCCAAATCGAGCGCGGTCATGTCGTCCACGGTCATGCCGTTCCACAATGCGACGGCGAGCGTGTCGATGCGCTTGGCCGCCTCGGACCAGCCGACGATCTGCGCGCCGAGCAGACGGCCGCTGGGACGCTCAGCGATCAGCTTGACGGTCATCGGTCGGGCGCCGGGGTAGTAGCCGGCCCGGTTGGTCGACTCGGCGATCACCGAGACGAAGTCGAAGCCCGCCGCCGAGGCGTCCCGCTCCCGCAGGCCCGTCCGACCGACCTCCAGGTCGCAGACCTTGGTCACGGCCGTGCCGATCACGCCGGTGAAGGTGGCGTACCCGCCGCCGATGTTGATGCCGGCCACCCGGCCCTGCTTGTTGGCGTGGGTGCCGAGCGGGATGTACACCGGCATTCCGCTGACCCGGTGCAGGGTCTCCACGCAGTCGCCGGCCGCCCAGATTCCGGGGAAGCCGGGGACCCGCATCCGCCGGTCCACCCGTATCGCGCCGGTCGGCCCGAGCGGCAGCCCGGCGGCCTGCGCGAGCCCGACATTGGGGCGTACACCGAGACCCAGGACCACGACGTCGGTCGGGATCGGCCCCTCGGCGGTGAGCACGGCGGACACCCGGCCGTCCCGCTGGTCGAGGCCGGTCACCGGCAGGCCGCCGCGGATGGTGATGCCGAGGCCGCGCATGGCCTCGGCGACGAGTTCGGCCATGTCGGCGTCCACGGTCGACATGGGTTGCTCGGACTGCTCGATGAGCGTGACGGAGAGGCCCCGCTGGATCATCGCCTCGGCCATCTCCACACCGATGTAGCCGCCGCCCACCACCACGGCCCGGCGCGGTTGCGGCTCGGCATCCAGCCAGTCGCGCAGCGCCGCGCCGTCGTCGAGGGTCTGCATCCCGAACACGCCGGCGACGTCCGCCTGCGCCCACGAGGGCTTGGTCGGTGTCGCGCCGACCGCGTACATCAGCTCGTCGAAGCGTTCACGCACCTCGCCGCCGTTGTCGAGGTCCCGGGCGACCACCTCGCGCCGTTCGAGGTCGATGGCCGTCACCTCGTGGCGCATCCGTACGTCCATGTCGAACTTCGTGCGGAACGTCTCCGGGGCGCGGGCGATCAGATGCTCCGGGCCGGGCACGAGCCCACTGATCCAGTAGGGGATGCCGCAGGCCGAGTAGGAGGTGAAGTGGCCTCGCTCGAAGACCACGATCTCCAGGTCGTCACGGTTGCGGCGGCGGCGTGCCTGGGACGCCGCCGACATGCCGGCGGCGTCCCCGCCGATGACGATCAATCGTTGCGTCACAGGATCATCCTGTCACGCGGGTGCTCAGCCGCGGGTCTGTCGCGCCACGTCGTGCACGACGTCGACGAGCCGTCCGGTACGGGCGTACACCGCGCGCTGTCGGGCGGCGCCGGTGCCGTGGCGGCGCAGCCCGCCCAGCAGGTCGGACACCTCGGTCCAGTCGTCGTGCCGCTCCAGCGCCGGTCGTAGCCGTTCCACGAACCGGTCCAACAGCTCCCAGGCGGGCCGCAGCTCGCCGGTGGTGACGTCGACGCCGTCGCCCTCCAGGCCGTCGTGGGCGGCTCGCCAGTGCGCGCCGACCAGCAGGTGGTGGTCGGTCCGCAGCGGGGGGCGGCCGGCTTCGACGTCGTCCATGGCGGTGGCCACGAGCGCGCGGACCAGCGCGGCGACCAGCACCGCGTCGTCGACGGTCGGGCAGACGTCGCCGATGCGCACCTCCACGGTCGGGTACTTCGCCGACAGCCGGGCGTACCAGTAGAGCATCCCCTCGTCGAGCATCACCCCGCTGGCGATCAACTGACGGATCAGCCGCTGGTAGTGCTCGTGCGACTCCAACCAGGGCGTCGGCGCGACCGACGGCCAGCGCTCCCACTCGACCGAACGCCAGCTCGCATAGCCGGTGTCCTCGCCACCGGCGAACGGCGAGTTGGTGGTGATGGCGTGCAGCATCGGCAGCCACGGCCGGACGTGGTTGAGCACCTGCACGCCGGTCTCCGGGTCGGGGACGCCCACGTGCACGTGCATGCCGTTGTTGCCGGGGCCGGGCACGAGCAGCCGGAAGCGCTCGATCATGCGGTCGAAGCGGGGCTTGTCCACGACCGGCGGCACCGGGCCGTCCACGGGACCGGTGCCGATGGCGAGCAGCCGTACGCCGGCCCGCTCGGCCGCGTCGGCGAGCGCCTTACGGAGTACGCCGAGGGAGTGCCGGATCGAGGACAGCTCAAGGCCGGGCGGCGACCCGATCTCGATCTGGCTGGTCTGGAACTCGCGCTCCACCTGACCGCGCAGTTCCGCCGGGACCTGTTCCAGCACGAGGTCGACGGCGGGCACCGCGGCGCCGGTGTGTGGGTCGACGAGCAGGAACTCCTCCTCGACGCCCACGGTGAGCACATCGGTCCCCGGGGTCGTGCCGCCGGGCGCCTCCGCCACCTGCCCCGTCATCGCGCACCACCGTCCGTTTCTGCCGCTCGCGGTCCGTCCGCGTCGGTCGGACGCTTGGTTACCCACGGTGGTAACGCCCGGAAACGTGGTGACGGCGTGCCGTCCCGCGTGGATGTCCGCGTTCGCCCAGCTCGGCGTGCTCGCGGACCGCCCGGCCGACCTGCTGGCGCGCGCACCCGGACGCCCCTTCGCCGGGTAGCGACACGTCGCCGCGCGGCCGCGTTGTCCTGGCTCACCGATCTGCTTGAACCGTTGGCCGGTGGCGCGGCGACCGTCGCCAGCAGGCGGTGCTGCGCCGCCCGCCGGCCGCACCGGCATCCGCCACGCGGCATCCCCTGCCCTGATCGCCGACGGCGTCCCGCCAGGGGCGTCGGCGGCGACGACGTGGATCAGCGACCGGCGGTCACCGACCGCCGATCGTCGCGTTGCCGGCGGCGGCGGATCTTGCGGGCCACCCAGGTGACCACCATGACGACGAAGACCGCTCCGATGGCGTAGTTGAACCAGTCGCTGTACCGCTCGACGTTCTGCCACCGGCTGCCCAGCGCATAACCGGAGCCGACGATGAGGGCATTCCACACCCCGCTGCCGATCGTGGTGAGCAGGACGAACTCGCCCAGCGGCATCCGGTTGGCCCCGGCCGGGACGGAGACCAGGCTGCGGACCACCGGCACCACCCGGCCGATCAGCACCGCCCAGCGGCCGTGTCGCTCGAACCAGCGGTCGGCCTTCTCCAGGTCGTCGCGGTCCACCAGCGGGACGCGGTCCAGCCAGCGCTTGAGCCGTTCCTCGCCGAGCGCCGCGCCGAGCCAGTAGAGCACCAGCGCGCCGACCAGCGAGCCGACCGTCGCGGCCACCACGACGAGGACGACGTTGAAGTCACCCTCGTGGGCCAGGAAGCCGGCCATCGCCAGCACGATCTCGCTGGGGATGGGCGGGACGATGCTCTCCAACGCGACCAGCAGCGCCACGCCGACCGGGCCCGTCGCGTCGATCACCGAGGCGACCCACCCGGTCAGGCCGGTGAACTCGGACGGGTCACCAGTCTGGGCGTACGCCATTGGTCATCCTTCCGAACGGCCTACCGGGGATCGGATGGTCATACCCCGTGACCGCCGCGGCACACCTGCGGGTGATCCACGCCATGCCCCGCCCCGGCCTCGACGACCAGCTCACCGGCCGGACCGTGCTCGGCGCGCACCGGCGGGTGCAACCAGCGGCCCCGGGACCAGTCCAACTCATCGCTCGGCGGTACGAGGTCGATCTCCATGCCGGGCAGGGTGCCGACCGGGCGGGTCCATCGGGTTTGCCGTGGTGATCAACCGGAGAAGTTCCTCCCGCATGGGTGACCGTTGGTATTCCGAAGCCGTCGTCTACTGCCTCGACATCGACACGTACGCCGACTCCGATGGCGACGGGGTCGGCGACATCCGCGGGCTGATTGGCCGACTGGACTACCTCGCCCGGCTGGGCGTGACCTGCCTGTGGCTGCACCCGATCCACCCCTCACCCAACCGCGACGACGGGTACGACGTCACCGACTTCTACAACGTGGACCCCCGCTTCGGCACCCTCGGCGACTTCGCCGAGCTGCTCCACCAGGCGCAGAACCGGGGCATCCGCGTGATCATCGACCTGGTGGTCAACCACACCTCCGACGAGCACCCCTGGTTCCAGTCCGTCCGTTCCTCGCCCGACTCGCCGTACCGGGACTGGTTCGTCTGGTCCGACACCGAGCCGGACGACCGCCACCAGGGCATGGTCTTTCCCGGGGAGCAGAAGGAGACGTGGAGCTACGACCGGACCGCCAAGGCGTGGTTCTACCACCGGTTCTACAAGTTTCAGCCGGACCTGAACTTCGCCAACCCGGAGGTCCGGGCCGAGGTCAAGAAGATCATGTCGTTCTGGCTCCAGCTCGGGGTCTCCGGCTTCCGGATGGACGCCGTGCCGTTCATCATCGAGCTGACCGAGCCGGGCAACCCGGACTCCCCGAAGGACTTCGAGTTCCTCACCGAGATGCGCCAGCACGTGCAGTGGCGGCGCGGCGACGCCGTCCTGCTCGCCGAGGCCAACGTCGAACCGGACCAGCTCCCGACGTTCTTCGGCGACACCAGCGGCTCCGGCAACCGCATCCACATGCTGTTCGACTTCATGCTCAACGGCCGGCTCATGCTCGCCCTCGCGCGCCAGGACCCGGAGTCGCTGATCGAGGCGCTGCGCGACACGCCGAAGCTCCCGGTCGGTGGGCAGTGGGCCACCTTCCTGCGCAACCACGACGAGATCGACCTGTCCCGGTTGACGACCGAACAGCGCAACCAGGTGTACGCGGAGTTCGGCCCGGACGAGGACATGCGCATCTACGACCGGGGCATCCGCCGTCGGCTCGCCCCGATGCTCGGTAACGATCGGCGGCGCATCGAGTTGGCGTACGCGTTGCAGTTCTCCCTGCGGGGCACCCCGGTGCTGCGCTACGGGGAGGAGATCGGGATGGGGGAGGACCTGTCGCTGCCCGGTCGGGAGGCGATTCGTACGCCGATGCAGTGGTCGTACAAACCAAATGCCGGCTTCTCCACGGCGGAGGAGGAAAAGCTGGTCCGCCCGGTGCTCGACAAGGGTGAGTTCGGTTTCCAGAATGTCAACGTCACCGCCCAGCGCGGCGACCCGAAGTCGCTGCTCGCCTGGTTCGAGCGCATGATCCGTACGCTGCGGGAGGCCCCGGAGATCGGCTCCGGCTCGACCACCCACATCGACGTGGCGGTGCCGCCCGGGGTGTTGGCGCACCGGGCGGACGGGCCGACCGGCACGATGGTCTTCCTGCACAACCTGGGTACCGACGACGTCGAGGTGGACCTGAGCAGCCTCGAACCGGAGGCCGACCTGCCGATCGACGTGCTCACCGACCGTGGCTACGGCGAGCTGGGCAAGCTCGGCGCGGTGAAGGTCTCCGGGCACGGATACCGGTGGATTCGCCTATGCCGGGGTCGGGGGTTCTGACGTTAAGCTCCTCCGATCGACCCCAAGTTACCCGGAGGTAATCATGTCGGAGGAGCCCCGCGTCGCCATCGTCACCGGAGCCGCGCGCGGTATCGGCGCGGCCACCGCCCGGCGGCTGGCCGCCGACGGGATGGCCGTCGCCGTGGTCGACATCGACGAGGCCGCCACCAAGGAGACTGTGGACGCCATCTCCGGCGCGGGCGGCCGTGCGCTCGGCGTCGGCGCTGACGTGTCCGACCGCGACCAGGTCGAGGCCGCCGTCGAGCGGGTCGCCGCCGAACTGGGCGCGCCCACCGTGCTGGTCAACAACGCCGGCGTGCTCCGCGACAACCTGCTGTTCAAGATGACCAACGCCGACTGGGACACGGTCATGGGCGTGCACCTGCGCGGGGCGTTCCTGTTCAGCCAGGCCGCCCAGAGGCACATGGTGGACCGCAAGTGGGGGCGGATCGTCAACCTGTCCAGCACCTCGGCGCTGGGCAACCGGGGTCAGGCCAACTACGCCGCCGCCAAGGCGGGTCTACAGGGCTTCACCAAGACGCTCGCCATCGAGCTGGGGCCGTTCGGGGTGACCGTCAACGCGGTCGCACCGGGCTTCATCGTCACGGACATGACCGCGGCCACCGCCGCCCGCATGAAGGTCGACTTCGAGGACTTCCAGAAGCACGCCGCCGCCGAGATTCCGGTCCGTCGCCCGGGGCGCCCGGAGGACGTCGCGCACACCATCTCGTTCCTGACCAGTGAGGGGGCGGGCTTCGTCTCCGGACAGGTCATCTACGTCGCCGGCGGCCCACGGGCCTGATTCGCACGCTTGTCACGCGGCCTGCGCCCCGGTCGGTCAGGTGGGGTCGCGCGGTCGGTCAGGCCGGGTCGCGGCGGGTGCGCCAGAGCCAGAACAGGCCCAACACCGGCAGCACGAGCGGGATGTAGCCGTATCCGCTGCCGAACTGCGACCACACCGTCTCGTCGGGGAACAGGTCCTTGTCGACCACGCTGAGGATGCCGACGGCGACGACCCCGACCAACTCCACCGAGCAGCACGCCAGCGCCACCCGCCGGCCGGTGTGCCCGGCACGGGCCAGACCCACCGCGGCGACGATGTAGATGAGCGCGGCCAGGGCGGAGAGCAGGTACGCCACCGGCGCCTCGTCGAACTTGGTGGCGATCTGCAGACCGGCCCGGCTGGTCGCCGCGATGGCGAAGAGCAGGTAAACCGCGATCAGCAGCCGGCCCGGACCGGCATTCGTGGCGCGTCGGGCCGGTCGTGTCTCAACCACCGAGGACCTCCCAGGTCTGCTGCAACCGGACCACCACGACCGGCGCGACCAGGCAGACCGCGCAGACGATCGCCGAACCCCAGCGGGTCGGCTCCATCCGGGCCAACACCCAGGCCAGCGGCGGCAGGCAGACCAACGTGACGAGGTAGCCGTAGAACGCGCCGGGCTCGCCCGGCCGGTCCCCGCCACCGACCGCCACCAGCGCCGACACTCCCAACGCGAGCAGCGCCAACTCCAGTACGGCCAGACCGGCGAACTGCACCCGATCCGGAGGTCGGTGGCGTACCGCCGCGACCAACGCCCACACGGCGACGAGCAGCGACAGCACGATCGACGCCGTCGCGAGGAGCCCGTCCACCGGCGAGCTGGCCGCCGCGCTGGTCATCGGCCCCACCCGGTCGTCGCCTCGGTCACCGGCACAGCCTACTAACCGTCGTAGTAAGCAGCTCACGCTCCCCGCCCGGCGCGCCCCCGGGGTGCCGCCGCGCGGACAAGGGCACCCCCACCTCACGTCCTTTGCTCTGCTTCAGCGGAGGAGACACCTGGTGTCCGATTATCGGACGTAGGGTGTCTCCTGGGTTGAAGCAGAGCAAAGGACGGCTCCTACCCTCGCCACCCGGCTCAGGAGACACCGAGGGACACACCCGGACAGCCGGGACACCACGAGCAGGCTGGACGTCGGTCAGCGAACCAACAGACCCTTCGTTGGCGACCCGCCATCGGCGTGGCCAGCGGGGCGACTAGCGTGGATCTGGTCCGTGGCGTTGCCACGGTGAGAGGAAACAGCGGAGGTACACGTGCTGCGGTTCGGCTTGTTCGGCACCGGTCACTGGGCGATCGAGACGCACGGGAAGGCGCTGCACGCACACCCGGACGCGGAACTGGTCGGGGTGTGGGGGCGTAACCCGGAGCGGGCTTCCGCGCTGGCCGAGCGGTACGGGGCGCCCGCCTACGCCGAGGTCGACGCCCTGATCGAGCAGTGCGAGGCGATCGCCGTCGCGCTGCCGCCGGACGTCCAGGCCGACATCGCGGTCCGTGCCGCCACCGCCGGCCGCCACCTGCTGCTGGACAAGCCGTTGGCGCTCACCGTGGACGACGCCGACCGGGTCGTCGCTGCCGCCGAGGCGTCGGGAGTCGCCTCCGTGGTGTTCTTCACCCAGCGGTTCCAGCCGAACGTCACCGCGTTTCTCGCCGCGACCGCCGCCGCCGGCGGCTGGCAGCACGGCCGCACCACGGCGTTCGCGTCGATCTTCCAGGAGGGCAGCCCGTACGGCGGCTCCCTGTGGCGTCGCGAGCACGGCGCGCTCTGGGACATCGCCCCGCACGCGCTCTCGATCCTCCTGCCGGTGCTGGGCCGGGTGACCCAGGTGACGGCGGTGGACGGCCCGAGCGGGATGGTGCATCTGCTGCTCACCCACGAGGGCGGTGCGACCAGCAGCGCCTCGCTCTCCCTGGACGCCCCGTCCGAGGCGATGGCCCGGGAGTTCGTGTTCTACGGCGAGAACGGCATCGAGACCGTTCCGGTGGGCGAGTACGACGCCGCCACGGCGTTCGGTGTGGCGATCGACCAGCTCGTCGAGCAGGTCCAGGCCGGCACCCGCGACCACCGCTGTGACGTCCGCTTCGGCCGTGAGGTCGTCACGATCCTGGCCGCCGCCGAAACCGCCCGCCAGGAATCCCGCACAATCCCCCTCCCGTAACCCCACCCCCACCCGGCTGCTGCACGCGCGATGAGCGGCCGGTCAGGCGAGGGTGGTCAGCGCCTCGCTCAACTCGGCCGGCGACTCGAACTGCTCGGCCGGCAACGCCTGCAACATCTGCAACATCGCCGTGCTGGCACCGTTCTCCTGTCCCCAACGGATGAGGTCCTCGCGGGAGACCGGGTAGTCGAGCCCGGCCAGGTACTCCTGCAACTGCACGCCGGTGACGGTCATGCCGGTCGGCTACCCGCTCGCCGCACCCGTACACGCGCACGGCGTGTCGGCGGGCGACGCGCCGACGGTTTGTCGGCGCGACCGCCGGGTAGCCGCTGCCATGCTGGTTCAGCGGCTCGGCGCGCCGAGCGACTTCGACCCGTTGCTGGAGCGCGTTCGGGACGCCCGGGTGGTGATGATCGGTGAGTCCACGCACGGCAGTTACGACTACTACCGCCTGCGTGAGCAGCTCACCCGTCGGCTGATCGCGGAGTGCGGCTTCTCGTTCGTGGCCGTGGAGGGCGACTGGCCGGACTGCGACCGGGTGCATCGCTCGGTCACCGCCGCGCCGGGTGGGGCCCTCGATCCGCAGGCGGCGCTGGAACGCTTCGAACGGTGGCCGACCTGGATGTGGGCCAACGCCGAGGTGGCGCGTTTCTGCCGGTGGCTGCGCGCGTGGAACCTGGAACGACCGGAGAGTGAACGGGCCGGCTTCCACGGGCTCGACGTCTACAGCCTCTGGGAGTCGATGCAGGCGATCTTCGACTACCTGGGGGAGGAGGACCCGACCTCGCTGGAGGCGGCGCAGGACGCGTACCGGTGCTTCGAGCCGTACGGCAAGCGGGTCGAGGAGTACGGCGCGGCCAGCCGGTTCGTCTCCGCCCGGTGCGAGGAGGAGGTGGTCCGGCTGTTGGCGCGTACCCGGGAACAGGCCATGTCGGACGGCCCGGACCGCTTCTCGGCCTGGCAGAACGCGGAGGTGGTGGCCGGCGCGGAGCGTTACTACCGGGCGATGGTGGCCGGCGGCCCGGACTCGTGGAACATTCGTGACACCCACATGCAGGACACCCTGGACCGCCTGCTGCACCGCTACGGCCCGGACGCCCGAGGGATCGTCTGGGCGCACAACACGCACGTGGGGGACGCGCGAGCCACCGACATGGCCGCGGACGGGATGGTCAACATTGGTCAGTTGGCCCGGGAGCGGCACGGCGACGACGCGGTGGCGTTGGTCGGGTTCGGCACCTACCGGGGCACGGTGATCGCCGCCCCCCGCTGGGGCTCGCCGTCCGAGGCGATGGTGGTGCCGCCGGCGCGGGAGGGCTCGGTGGAGCGGCGGCTGCACGAGCTGATGCCCGAGCGGGCGGTGCTCGTCTTCGGCGGCGACGACCAGCCGGGCTGGGTCACCGAGCCGGCGGACCACCGGGCGATCGGGGTGGTGTATGACCCGTCCTTCGAGTCCTGGGGCAACTACGTGCCGACCCGGCTGGGCGCACGCTACGACGCACTCATCTGGTGCGACGAGACGTCAGCCCTGCATCCGCTGGCCGTTCCGGCCGTCCCCGGCGAGATGGAGACGTACCCGGCCGGCGTGTGAGCAGTGCCGAAAGGTGCGGCGCCCCGCTCGGGCGCCGCACCTTTCGTGGTCGGAACGGTCAGACCCGGGTGGGGGTCTGGGTCGTCAGGTGGGCGCGCAGAC
This sequence comes from Micromonospora sp. DT4, assembly GCF_049841675.1. Classification (NCBI taxonomy): domain Bacteria; kingdom Bacillati; phylum Actinomycetota; class Actinomycetes; order Micromonosporales; family Micromonosporaceae; genus Micromonospora; species Micromonospora sp. DT4. The sequence continues at coordinate 34,172 of NZ_JBNCKT010000036.1, read as the reverse complement.
CCTCGCCCTCGATGTCGACGTTCGGCAGGGCGCGGGAGAGCCACCGGGGCAGCCACCAGGCGCGGTCGCCGAGCAGGGACATCACGGCCGGGACGATGGTCATGCGGACCACGAAGGCGTCGACGGCCACGCCGACGGCGAGCGCGAAGCCCATCGATTTGATCACCGGGTCTTCGAGGAAGACGAAGCCTCCGAACACCGACATCATGATCAGTGCGGCGGCGGTGACCACCCGGGCGCCGTGCCCCATGCCGCTGATCGTGGCCTCCCGGGCGGTCTCGCCGTGCACGAAGTCCTCCCGCATGCGGGACACCAGGAACACCTCGTAGTCCATGGCGAGCCCGAACAGGATGCCGATGAGCAGGATCGGCAGGAAGCTGATCAGCGGACCGGGCGTGTCCAGGCCGACCAGGTCGGCGAGGTGGCCCTGCTGGAACACCGCCACCGTGATGCCGAACGTGGCGGCGACGGTGAGCAGGAAGCCCAGCGCGGCCTTGACGGGTACCAGCAGCGAGCGGAACACGAGCATCAGCAGCAGGACCGACAGCCCGACCACCAGCAGCAGGTAGACCGGTAGAGCGTCGGAGAGCTTCTCGGAGACGTCGATGCCGATCGCGGTGACGCCAGTGAGCAGCACGTCCGCGTCCCGGATACCGCTCACCGAGCGGCGGACGTCGTGCACCAGCGTCTCGGTGGCCTTGTCGGTCGGGCCGGTCTTGGGCACCACACCGAGCAGCGCCGTCCGGCCGTCCGGGCTGAGCTGGGGTGGCGCGACCGCGAGGACGTTCTCGGTGCGTTGCAGCAGCGCGGTGACCTGCGGTACGGCGGCCGACGTGGCCTGCGGCGAGTCACCGGCGACCACCACCGCGAGGCGACCGGTCAAGCCCGGGCCGAAGCCCTCGACGGTCAGGTCGTTCGCCACCCGGGCGGGGGAGCCGACGGCGGCCGTCGCCGCGCCCGGCAGGGCCAGCCGCATGTCCGCCGTGGGCAGCGCGAGCAGGCCCAGGCCGAGCAGCCCGGCCAGGATCACCGGTACGCGGAACCGGGTGACGAAGCGTGCCCAGCGGAAGCCGAACCGGGTGCGGTCCTCGGCCGGGGCCGCGTCGACGTCCGGGGTCGACGCGAGGGCGTCGGTGGCCGGCGTGGTGTCGGCGGAGACGGCCCGCAGCCGGCGGGGGAGCACCCGACGGCCGGCGAAGCCGAGCAGCGCCGGCTGGAGGGTGATGGCCACGAGGACGGCCACGGTGACCGTACCGGCGGCGGCGAAACCCATCACGGTGAGGAACGGGATGTCCACCACGGCCAGCCCGGCCAGCGCGATGACGACCGTGGCGCCCGCGAAGACCACGGCGGAGCCGGCGGTTCCCACGGCCCGGCCGACCGCCTCGTCCGGCGGCAGGCCGTCGAGCAGGTTCTGTCGGTGCCGTGAGGTGATGAACAGCGAGTAGTCGATGCCCACGGCGAGGCCGAGCATCAGCGCGAGGATGGGCGCGCTGCTGGTCAACTCGACGACGCCGCTCAGCGCGAAGAGGCCGGCCATGCCGACGCCCACGCCGATCAGCGCGTTGAGCATGGTCATCCCGGCGGCCACCAGCGAGCCGAAGGTGACGATCAGGACGATCGCGGCGACGAGAATGCCGAGCGCCTCGGTCGAGCCGACCTCCGGCTCCCCGCTCAGCACCTCACCGCCCGGGGCGACCTGCCAGCCCTGTGCCTTGGCCGCCGCGCCGACCTCTTCGTACGCGGCCTTCTGCTCGCCGGTCACCTCGTTCGCGCCGCTGGCGAACTGGACCTGGACCAGCGCGTATCGGCCGTTGGGCGAGACGGCCCCGACCTGGAGCGGGTTGACCGCGCCGACCACGCCGGGCAGCGTCCCGGCCTGCTGGACCAGCTCCTGCACCACGGCCTGGCCCTGCGGGGTGGCCAGTTGGCCGTCCTTGGGCGCCTTGAGCGTAATCGTGCCGGTCGCTCCACTGGCTGCGGGGAACTGCTCGGCGAGCAGGTCGAGCGCGCGCTGGCTCTCGGTGCCCGGCATGGTGAGGTTGCCCGCCGTCGGGCCGCTCAGGGTCGCCGCGGCCAGGCCGGCGCCGACGAGTACGACGAGCCAGAGCGCGACGACGAGCCGTCGCCGGCGCAACGCGCCCCGGCCGAGTCGGTAGAGCAGAGTGGCCATCAGGAGTCCTTGTCTTCGTTCGTGGGGGATTGGCGCAGGGGTGTCCCGATGGGTTCGACGGCCCGCCGGACGAGGGTGAGCAGGGCGGAGCGCAGGTCGTCCTCGGCAACGTCGACGAACTCCGCGCACGCCTCGGAGATGCCGGCCAGCAACACCACCGCGGCGATCTGGGCGCCCGGACGGTCGGAGTGACCGGCCAGGGCGTCACGCAACCGTTCGGAGATCTGCTGGATGTGGGCGAAGGCCGGCTGGCGCAGCAGCTCCGGGAACTCGCCGCGCAGCACGGCGATCTCCCGCCGGAACCGGACCGCGAGGTCGACGAAGCCGACCGCGGCGACCTCCTGGGCGGCCGCGCCGCTCAACCCGCTGAGCTGATCGTCGAGGTCGGTCAGCACCGTGATGGCCGGTGCCATCAGCTCGGCGAGCAGAGCTTCCTTATTGGCGAAGTGGTAGAGCACGGTGGCCTTGGAGCAGCCGACCTCGCGGGCGATGTCCTGCAACGAGGTGCCCCGGTATCCGGTCACGGCGAACCGTCGTGCCGCCGCGGCGAGGATCTCGCCGTGCGTCTCGGACACCGCTCTGGCCATCACCGGTCCACCTCCGTGAACCAGCATGCCTGACCGATCGGCCAGGACCTGACCGATCGGTCAGATGGGCGGCGTGGCGTTCCTCACACCCGTCGTCCGTTCAGCCCGCGTGCGCGGCGTCGTACCTGGTCCGCGCCTCGGCGATGGCCCGGCGGTGCCGTTCGGCCCAGCTCGTGAGCGCCACCAGCGACTCGTACAGCTCCAGCGCCATCGGGGTGGCCACGTACTCGACCTTCGGTGGCACGGTCGGGTAGACGGTGCGGTGCAGCAGGCCGTCGCGTTCCAGGTTGCGCAGGGTCAGCGTGAGCATTCGGCGGCTGATGCCCTCGATGTGCCGCTCCAGTTCGGTGAAGCGCACCGGGCCGTGCGAGGCCGCCACCAGGATGCCGATGCTCCACTTGCCGCCGACCCGGTCGAGCACCTCGCGGACGGTGCACGCCCGGGCCTGCCCGGGGGTGAAGGGCGCGTTCCCGGGTGAGCAGGTCAGCTCGGCCTCCACCCGCGCGGACACATCGCTGTTCCTCTGGGACACAGCAGTGCCTCCTTCCGCTCTCGCTCATGGTCACAGACGATGGCGTCGGTAACAAGCCGTGCACCAAGGAGGGTTCCGATGGACCGACGACGGCGTACATCATCGAGGACCGGGGCGGGAAGGTCTTCGTGGACGCCACCCGCTCCGGCGGGGCGACGGTCGTGGCCGCGTACAGCCCGCGACTACGGCCCGGGATGCCGGTGTCCTTCCCGGTCGACTGGGCCGACCTGACCGAGGTGACCCCGGCGGACTTCACCATCCGCACGGTCCCGGCGTTGCTCGCCGGGACCGACCCGTGGGTCGCGCTGCTGCCGAAACCCCAGCAGATCCCCGCCGACCTGGTCACCGAGGGCCGCGCCATCCCGGTCGCCCGCGTGCAGGCCATGCACGAGGGTAAGCGCCGGGCCCGCGCCCGCCGCGAGACCACCTGACGGTACGCCCCGACGACCGCCCCACCCGCCGCCGCGCGGCTCGGGTCAGGCTCGGCTGTCCGGCTGTCCGGCTGTCCGGCTGTCCGGCTGTCCGGCTGTCCGGCGGTCCTGTCCGGTCGGACTTCTGTGGCACGATTTGGCGGGTGACTAGCCGATCCACCGAGAGTCAGCGCCTGAGCGACCTCGCGCGGCTGCGTCGCGTCCGCGACCGCATCGACCGGGAGTACGCGAGGCCGCTGGACGTCGAAGCGCTCGCCCGCGGCGTCCACATGTCGGCCGGGCACCTCAGTCGGGAGTTCCGGCTCGCCTACGGCGAATCGCCGTACAGCTATCTCATGACCCGGCGGGTCGAGCGCGCCATGGCCCTGCTGCGCTGCGGCGACCTGAGCGTCACCGATGTCTGTTTCGCGGTCGGCTGCTCGTCGCTCGGCACCTTCAGCACCCGCTTCACCGAACTGGTCGGCGTACCACCCAGCACCTACCGACGGGAGGCGGCGCTCGCGACGGCCGGGCTGCCGTCCTGCACCGCGAAGCAGGTCACCAGACCCGTCAGGAATCGAGAAGCGCAGGTCACGCCGCCACCTATAGCGTGACCGGGCCCCGCCACCCGAGCAGATGGAGAGACGATGAGCAAGGCCACGGACTCGCCCGCGGCACACGTCGCCGACCGCCACGACCTGATCCGGGTGCAGGGCGCTCGCGTCAACAACCTCAAGGACGTCACGGTCGAGCTTCCGAAGCGTCGCCTGACGGTCTTCACCGGTGTCTCCGGCTCGGGCAAGAGCTCGCTGGTGTTCGGCACCATCGCCGCCGAGTCGCAGCGGATGATCAACGAGACCTACAGCGCCTTCGTGCAGGGCTTCATGCCGACGCTGACCCGGCCCGAGGTCGACGTGCTGGCCGGGCTGACCACCGCGATCATCGTCGACCAGGAGCGGATGGGGGCCAACGCCCGCTCCACCGTCGGCACCGCCACCGACGCCAACGCCATGCTGCGCATCCTGTTCAGCCGGCTCGGGCAGCCGCACATCGGTCCGCCGAACGCGTTCTCCTTCAACGTCCCCTCCGTCCGGGCGAGCGGCGCGATCACCGTGGAACGCGGCGCCGGCCGGACGAAGACCGAGAAGGCGACCTTCAACCGTCTCGGCGGCATGTGTCCGCGCTGCGAGGGCATGGGCGCGGTCACCGACTTCGACCTGTCCGCGCTGTACGACGAGAGCCGGTCGCTCAACGAGGGCGCGATCACGATCCCCGGCTACAGCATGGAGGGCTGGTACGGCCGGATCTTCCGTGGCTGCGGCTACTTCGACCCGGACAAGCCGATCCGCAAGTACACGAAGAAGGAGTTGCAGGACCTGCTCCACCGGGAGCCGACGAAGATCAAGGTCGACGGCATCAACCTGACGTATGTCGGCCTCATCCCGCAGATCCAGAAGTCGTTCCTCTCCAAGGACATCGACACGCTGCAACCGCACATCCGCGCCTTCGTGGACCGGGCGGTGACGTTCACGACCTGCCCCGACTGCGACGGCACCCGGCTCAGCGCCGAGGCCCGGTCGTCGAAGATCGAGGGAAAGAACATCGCCGACGTCTGCGCCATGCAGATCAGCGACCTGGCGGCCTGGGTCCGGGGCATCCGGGAGCCGTCGGTGGCACCGCTGCTCAGCGGCTTGCAACACCTCCTCGACTCGTTCGAGGAGATCGGGCTGGGCTACCTGTCGCTCGACCGGCCGTCGGGCACGCTCTCCGGCGGCGAGGCACAGCGCACCAAGATGATCCGCCACCTCGGGTCGTCGCTCACCGACGTCACGTACGTCTTCGACGAACCGACGATCGGGCTGCACCCGCACGACATCGCCCGGATGAACGGCCTGCTTCTGCGCCTACGCGACAAGGGCAACACCGTCCTGGTCGTGGAGCACAAGCCGGAGGCCATCGCCATCGCCGACCACGTCGTCGACCTCGGCCCGGGTGCCGGCACCGGCGGAGGCGAGGTGGTGTTCGAGGGCACCGTCGACGGGCTGCGCGCCAGCGACACGCTGACCGGGCGGCACCTGGACGACCGGGCCGCCCTGAAGCCCTCGGTGCGGACACCGTCCGGCACGCTGGCCGTGCGGGGCGCGAACACCCACAACCTGCGCGACGTCGACATCGACATCCCACTCGGTGTGCTCGTGGTGGTGACCGGTGTGGCCGGCTCGGGCAAGAGTTCGCTCATCCACGGCTCGGTGTCCAGCACCGACGGTGTGGTGTCGGTCGACCAGAGCGCGATCCGCGGCTCGCGACGGAGCAATCCGGCGACGTACACGGGTCTGCTCGAACCGATCCGCAAGGCGTTCGCCAAGGCCAACGGTGTGAAGCCCGCGCTGTTCAGCGCCAACTCCGAGGGCGCCTGCCCCGGCTGCAACGGCGCCGGCGTCATCTACACCGACCTGGGGATGATGGCCGGCGTCGCCGCCACCTGCGAGGAGTGCGAGGGGCGGCGGTTCCAGGCGTCCGTGCTCGAGCACCGGTTCGGTGGCCGGGACATCAGCGAGGTGCTCGCGATGTCGGTGACCGAGGCGGAGGCGTTCTTCGGCACGGGCGAGGCGCGTACGCCGGCCGCGCACGCCATCCTCGACCGGCTCGTCGACGTCGGGCTCGGCTACCTCAGCCTCGGCCAGCCGCTGACCACACTGTCCGGTGGCGAGCGGCAGCGACTCAAGCTGGCCACCCGCATGGCCGAGAAGGGCGGCGTCTACGTCCTCGACGAGCCGACCACCGGCCTGCACCTCGCCGACGTCGAGCAGTTGCTCGGTCTGCTGGACCGGCTCGTCGACTCCGGCACGTCGGTGATCGTCGTCGAGCACCACCAGGCGGTCATGGCGCACGCCGACTGGATCATCGACCTCGGCCCGGGCGCCGGCCACGACGGCGGCCGGATCGTCTTCGAGGGCACCCCGGCAGACCTGGTAACGGCGCGCAGCACCCTAACCGGAGAACACCTGGCCGAGTACGTAAGCCGCTGAGCCCTCGCTGCCGCATGATGCCGCCGGGGGCAGCGGCGCTCCGCGATCTTGCACTTCGGTGGCGACACAAGGCGCAGTGAGCCCACAACGACAACCGAAACTGCAAGATCGCGGAGCGGGACGACACGAGCCCGTGCCCCGGGCGCGTAGGGTCCGGGGCACGGCCCCGGAGCAGAAATGACGAACGCCCCAGGTCCGCGCTTCTCAGCGGACATGAGCGCGAAGCTTTGTGCCCCCGGCAGGATTCGAACCTGCGCCCCCGCCTCCGGAGGGCGGTGCTCTATCCCCTGAGCTACGGGGGCTCAGCGACTGGAGAAGACTAGCAAACCTCCCCGGCGCACGCCGAATCGGTATCGGGTGGGCCGATCGTGTCGGTGACCGACCCACCCGGTGCTCAAGCGGCGATCGCCCGCCCGCAACTGGGCAGCGGGTGCAGGACGATCCGCCGGGGCAGCCGCCGCGGCCACTCGTTGCGTGGCCAGGACCCGTCCACGATCAGGTGTACGGTGCGCTGCTCCTCGCCGCTGAGTCGCAGCACGAAGTCGCGGGGGAGCGGCGGGTCCACCGTCGGCGTGGTGATCATGAAGCGCACCCGGCCCCGGGACGACACGGCGGAGATCACGTCGGCGGCCGGCATGGTGCCGCGCAGCCGTACCCGCCCGATCCAGTAGACCTCGGCCAGGTGCTCCTGGGCCGTCCGGGTGATCGTCGGGTACTCGCTGCGTACCCACCGCTCGACCGCGCTGACGCAGAGCCCGCAGGCCCGCTCGCGCGGCTCGCGCGGACCCAACCCCCAGGCCCGCAGGTACGCCCCGACCGCGCCCACGTCCAGCGGGAGGTCGAACCGGCGCTGGATGAGCGTGGTGAGGCTCTGCCGCGTCCACAGCTCCTCGTCCAGGCCGAACTCGTCGGGGTGGACGCCCCGGAGTGTGTCGATAAGTTCGAGTTCCTGGTCGCGGCTGAGCATTCCCGGCTCGCCCTGCCGCTGTCCGCGACGGACGGCTGCCACCGCCCCGTCACCGCCGATGGTGTGGCGTCGGCACCAACTGGTGACCGAGCGCCGTGCGTCTCTGAGTGCAACCCCCACGTCTTGGGCAACGAGCACGAATCACAACTGGTCACGATATGTGTGGAGAAAACTCTCTAAGCAACGTAATCGCCCGTCCCGCGCAAAACACCCACAACGGGCGGGTGGGCATCGACGGGGCGCGGAGTGCCGGTCTCGGGGCCGATCACCCTCGATTCGTTTCGGACCATGCGTACCCGAGTCGATCATCGAGCCGTGCCCGGGACAGAGGCCGGACATAACCGCGGGCACGCGTCTCGCCGGTCGTCGGCGTGACGACCGGACATGACGCCGGCCCGCGTCCCGCCGGCCGTCGGCGTGACGCGGGCCCGGTGTGCCCGTGCGGAGGATCAGCCCTTGGCCTGCGCCTGGAGCTGCCGGAGGTTGTTCAGCTCGGACTGCTGGGTGGCCTTCATGGTCTCGGCCACGCGTACCACCTCGGCGTTGTCGGTCTCGGCGAGCGCCGCGTCGATCATGTGGATCCCGCCCAGGTGGTGGTTGTACATCAGGGTCAGGAACTGCCGGTCGACCTCGACACCCCTGGCGTCGCGCAGGGCGGCCATCTGCTGCGGCGTGGCCATGCCCGGCATCAGCCCGTCCTTGACGGTGGCGCCGTCGGACATCCACGACATCGACGGCTGCGACCCGGTCGGGCTCAGCCCCCACTCGCGCAGCCAGGTCTGCATGGCGCCGATCTCGCCCTGCTGGCCGGTGGCGATGTCGACGGCGATCTGGCGGACCTCGGGCAGCGTCGCCGACCGGTACGCGATCAGGCTCATCTCCACGGCCTGCGCGTGGTGGGTCGTCATGTCCCGTGCGAAGCCCGCCTCGACCGAGGCGTCACCGGGGCGGGTGAGCCGGGGGGTGAGCAGACCACCGGCGTACCCGAGCAGCAACCCCACCACCAGCAGGGCGGCCAGCGCGAGCACCCCGTAACGCCGCGCCGGGGCCCGGCCGCCCTCCTGAAGGGCGGACGGGGCCTCGTCGTACTCGTGCTCGTTGTCGGTGGTGGTGGGGGCAGTCATCGACGTCCTTACTGGGTAGGCGGCTGCTGCTGGAGCTCATGCGGCGTGGTGCCGGTGGCGGTGACGCCCTGGTTGCACAGCGCCGTCGGGCCCTCGACGGAGGCGTTCACCCGCAGGTCCTTGATGAACTCGTCGATCCGCTTGTCGTCGGCGTTGTCGACCTTGAGCTGGTAGCCCCACGCCTGGAGCGAGATCGGCTTGTCCAGGCCCTCGTACGGGCTCATCAGCGTCTTCTCGACGCCGCGCACCTTGCCCGCGAGCTTCTCGACCTGGCCCTTCGGCAGGTCCGGCCGGTACGTGATCCACACCGCGCCGTGCTCCAGGCTGTGCACGGCGTGCTCGCTGGCGATCGGGGCGTCGTACACGTCACCCATGCAGTTCTGCCAGGCCGCGTTGTGCACCCCGCCCACGGGCGGCGAGTACTTGTAGGTCAGCGGGCCGGGCTTGTGCGCCTCGTACTTGAGGCTCTCCGGGTCGGACTTGCGGATGTTGGTGATGCCGTCGATGGCGTTGGCCTTCTTGTCCCACGGCTTGGAGCCCTGGAACGCGGCCCAGGAGCCGTAGCCGATGATGCCGGCCGCGAGGACGCCCACGGCGACGAAGAGCGCGATCGGACCCCAGGCCTGGCCCTGGCTCACCTTGACCGGTGCGACCGGCTTGCGGGGACCCTTGCCACCTGCCCGCGGGGTGCCCCCCGGCTTGCCCGCCGGTTTGTCGGAGCCGGCCTTGGCGCCAGACGCCGGCCGGCCCGCAGCCGGCTTCTTGCCGGTGCTGACCACGGTCGGGCGGCGCTCTGGGCCACCCGGGGTGCTGATGCTCATCGTGCCTCGTCAGGTCGGTCGGTCAGGGGAGATGGCGGGCCGGTTGACGCGCAGGGTAGCCGCCGAATGCCCGAGTCTACCCCCGATAACATGGTTGGGTGACTCCTGCAGAACTAGCCTCGGTCGTCCTCGCCGCCGCCCACGCCGTCTTCACCGACCGTGGCCTGGATCACGCCGCGCTGCCGGAGCGCACGGTGGTGGAGCGACCGCGCAACCCCGAGCACGGCGACTACGCCTCCACGCTCGCTCTGCAGTTGAGCAAGAAGGTGGGCGTCCCGCCGCGTGAGCTGGCCGCCGCTCTGGCCGACGAGCTGGGTCGGGCGCCGGGCGTCAAATCGGTGGAGATCGCCGGGCCGGGCTTCCTCAACATCCGGCTGGACGCCGCCGCGGCCGGCCAGCTCGCCCGGGTGATCGTCGAGGCCGGCGCGGAGTACGGCCGCAGCGACCGGCTCGCGGGCGAGAAGATCAACCTGGAGTTCGTCTCGGCCAACCCGACCGGCCCCGTGCACATCGGCGGCGTCCGCTGGGCGGCCGTCGGCGACGCGCTGAGCCGGCTGCTGCGCGCGACCGGCGCCGACGTCGGCACCGAGTACTACTTCAACGACGCCGGCTCGCAGATCGACCGGTTCGCCCGGTCGCTGCTGGCCGCCGCCAGGGGCGAGGCCGTGCCGGAGGACGGCTACGGCGGCGCGTACATCGCCGAGATCGCCACCGAGGTGCAGGCCCGCCGGCCCGACGTGCTCGGCCTGGACGACGCCGCCGCCCAGGAGGTGTTCCGCATCGAGGGTGTCGCGCTGATGTTCGACGAGATCCGCTCGTCGCTGCGCGACTTCGGCGTGGAGTTCGACACCTACTTCAACGAGAAGGACCTGCACGACCGGGGCGAGCTGGACCTCGCGCTGGCGCGGCTGCGCGAGCAGGGGCACCTCTACGAGTCCGAGGGTGCCACCTGGCTGCGGACCACCGACTTCGGCGACGACAAGGACCGGGTGCTGCGCAAGTCCAACGGCGAGTGGACGTACTTCGCCGCGGACTGCGCCTACTACCTGGACAAGCGGGAGCGCGGCTTCGAGCGGGTCGTGATCATGCTGGGCGCCGATCACCACGGCTACATCGGCCGGATGAAGGCGATGGCGGCCTGCTTCGGCGACGACCCGGAGCGCAACCTGGAGATCCTCATCGGGCAGCTGGTCAACCTGCTGCGCGACGGCGCCCCGATGCGGATGAGCAAGCGGGCCGGCACCGTGATCACCCTGGAGGACCTGGTCGACGCGATCGGCGTGGACGCCTCCCGGTACGCGCTGGCCCGCTACTCCAGCGACTCGCCGATCGACATCGACATCGAGCTGTGGACCCGGGCGACCCGCGACAACCCGGTCTACTACGTGCAGTATGTGGCCGCCCGGACGGCGGGCGTGGCCCGTAACGCCGCCGAGGTGGGGCTGGTTCCGGGTGACGCCGACGCGTTCCGCCCCGAGCTGCTCGACCACGAGAAGGAGAACGAGCTGCTCAAGGCGCTCGCCGAGTTCCCCGCGGTGGTGGCGACGGCCGCCGAGCTGCGTGAGCCGCACCGGGTGGCCCGCTACCTGGAGGAGGGCGTCGCGGCGTCCTACCACCGGTTCTACGACAACTGCCGGGTGCTGCCGTTGGGCGACGAGGAGGTCACCGACCTGCACCGCGCCCGGCTCTGGCTCAACAACGCCACCCGCACGGTGATCGCCAACGGTCTGCACCTGCTCGGCGTCTCCGCCCCCGAGAGGATGTGACATGCGGGCTCACGAGGCTGGTGCGCTGCACGCGGACATCAGCAACCAGGGGCCGGCCTGGCTGCGTACCCCGGTCGACGTCAACGCCCTCGTGCCGGCGCTGTGGCCGCGGTCGGTGGCGCGCGGCGCGGACGGCGCGGTCGCGATCGCGGGCCTGAGCGTCCGCGACATCGCGGCCGAGTTCGGCACCCCGGTGTACGTCCTCGACGAGGCCGACCTGCGGTCGCGCTGCCGCGACTTCCGGGCGGCGTTCCCGACTGAGGACGTCTACTACGCGGGCAAGGCGTTCCTGTGCCGGGCGGTGGTCCGGATGATCGCCGAGGAGGGCCTGCACCTGGACGTCTGCACCGGCGGTGAGCTGGCCACCGCGCTCTCGGCCGGGATGCCGCCGGAGCGCATCGGCTTCCACGGCAACAACAAGTCGGTCGCCGAGCTGGGCCGGGCGCTGGATGCCGGGGTGGGCCGGATCATCGTCGACTCGTTCACCGAGATCGACCGGCTCACTGCGCTGGCCCGCGAGCGCGGCGTCCGGCCCCGGGTGCTGGTCCGGGTCACGGTCGGCGTCGAGGCGCACACCCACGAGTTCATCGCCACCGCACACGAGGACCAGAAGTTCGGCTTTTCGCTGGCCGGTGGAGCGGCGGCCAACGCCGCATTCAAGATCCTTGACGAGGACGTGCTGGAGCTGCGCGGCCTGCACTCGCACATCGGTTCGCAGATCTTCGACGCCAGCGGCTTCGAGGTCTCGGCCCGGCGGGTGCTCGCCCTCCAGGCGCAGATCCGCGACGCGCGGGGGGTGGAGCTGCCCGAGCTGGACCTGGGCGGCGGCTTCGGCATCGCGTACACCACCCAGGACGACCCGGCCGCCCCACAGGACCTGGCCAAGCGACTCCGCAAGATCGTCGACTCGGAGTGCGCGGCGGAGAACCTGGCCGTGCCGCACCTGTCGATCGAGCCGGGCCGGGCCATCGTCGGACCGGCCGTGTTCACCCTCTACGAGGTCGGCACGGTCAAGGACCTCGACGGCATCCGGACGTACGTCAGCGTGGACGGGGGGATGAGCGACAACATCCGTACCGCGCTCTACGACGCGTCCTACTCGGCGACGCTGGCTTCGCGCGCCTCGGACGCGGAGCCGTTGCTCGCCCGCGTGGTGGGAAAGCACTGTGAGTCTGGGGACATCGTGGTGAAGGATGAATTCCTGCCCGCCGACGTGCAGCCCGGAGATCTTGTCGCGGTGCCCGGCACCGGCGCGTACTGCCGGAGCATGGCCAGCAACTACAACCATGTGCCCCGGCCGCCGGTCGTCGCGGTACGCGACGGCCGGGCGCGTCTGATCGTCCGGCGGGAGACCGAAGACGATCTGCTGGCATTGGATGTGGGATGACGTCACCTGTGCGCTTGGCTCTGCTCGGCTGCGGCACGGTCGGCCAGGAGGTGGTCCGGCTGCTGCACGAGCAGTCGACCGACCTGGCCGCCCGCATCGGCGCTCCACTGGAGATCGCCGGCATCGCCGTCCGCCGGCTCGGCCGCGACCGCGGTGACCTGCCGATCGACGAGAGCCTGTTCACCACCGACGCCCTCGGGCTGATCAAGCGCGACGACGTGGACGTGGTCATCGAGGTGGTCGGCGGGATCGAGCCGGCCCGGAGCTGGCTGGTCGAGGCGCTGCGCGCCGGCAAGAGCGTGGTCACCGCCAACAAGGCGCTGCTCGCCGAGGACGGCGTGGCCCTGCACGAGGCCGCCGCAGAGGGCGGCGGAGACCTCTACTACGAGGCGTCCGTCGCCGGCGCCATCCCGCTGCTGCGCCCGCTGCGCGAGTCGCTGCACGGTGACCGGATCAACCAGGTCACCGGCATCGTCAACGGCACCACCAACTTCATCCTGTCCGCGATGGACGCCACCGGCGCCGGCTTCGCCGAGGCGCTGGAGGAGGCCACCGAGCTGGGGTACGCCGAGGCCGACCCCACCGCCGACGTGGAGGGCTTCGACGCGGCGGCCAAGGCCGCGATCCTCGCCTCGCTGGCGTTCCACACCCGGGTCGGCGCCGCCGACGTGCACCGCGAGGGCATCACCGAGGTGACCGCCGCGGACATGGCCAGCGCCCAGGCGATGGGCTGCACGATCAAGCTGCTCTGCATCGCGGCGCGGGGCGTCGACGCGTCCGGTCAGGAGACGGTCAGCGTCCGGGTGCACCCGGCGATGATCCCGCGCAGCCATCCGCTGGCCAGCGTCGGCGACGCGTTCAACGCGGTCTTCGTCGAGGCGGACGCGGCCGGGCAGCTCATGTTCTACGGCCGGGGCGCGGGCGGCGCGCCGACCGCCAGCGCGGTGCTCGGCGACGTGGTGGCGGTGTCCCGCAACCGGCTCGCCGGGGTCCGCGCGGCCAGCGAGAGCGCGTACGCCGACCTGTCGGTGCGACCGATGGGCGAGGCGCTGACCCGCTACCACGTCAGCCTGGACGTGGCCGACCGCCCGGGTGTGCTGGCCGCCGTGGCGAGCGTGTTCGCCCGCCACGACGTGTCGATCGCGACCGTGCGCCAGGGCTCGGCCGGTGGTGCTCCCGGCCGGGACGGCGACGCCGAGCTGGTCATCGTCACCCACGTGGCACCGGACGCCGCGCTCGCCGCGACCGTCGGTGAGCTGCGCGGTCTGGACATCGTCCGGTCGGTGACGAGTGTGCTGCGGGTCGAGGGCGGCGCCTGAGTCGTTGGAGCATCGGGGCGGCTCGGGCGTCCCGCCAGATGGGTAACCCGGGGTGTGCCATCGATGGCTCCGGCAGGGTGGTTCAGGGTGACCTGGTGCTTGGGTCGGCGCGGCGGCAGAGAGGCGAGGAGAGCGACATGTGGCGTGGTCTGATCGAGGCGTACCGGGATCGGCTGCCCGTCACCGCGGCCACGCCCGTCATCACGTTGCACGAGGGGAACACCCCGCTGCTGCCGGCGCCCGTGCTCTCGGCCCGGCTGGGCTGTGACGTCTACCTGAAGGTGGAGGGCGCCAACCCGACCGGCTCCTTCAAGGACCGGGGGATGACGGTCGCGGTGTCGAAGGCGGTCGAGGCCGGCAACAAGGCGATCATCTGCGCCTCCACCGGGAACACCAGCGCCTCTGCCGCGGCGTACGCGGCCCGGGCCGGGCTGACCTGCGCCGTGCTGGTGCCGCAGGGTAAGATCGCGCTGGGCAAGTTGGCCCAGGCGCTGGTGCACGGCGCGAAGCTGCTCCAGGTCAGCGGCAACTTCGACGACTGCCTGGCGCTCGCCGCCAAGCTGGCCCAGGACCACCCGGTCGCCCTGGTCAACTCGGTCAACATCGACCGGCTGCACGGTCAGAAGACGGCCGCGTTCGAGATCGTCGAGGCGCTCGGCGACGCGCCCGACATCCACTGCCTGCCGGTGGGCAACGCCGGCAACATCTCCGCGTACTGGATGGGCTATGCGGAGGAGCACGCCGCCGGCACCACCACGCGTGCGCCGAAGATGTACGGCTTCCAGGCGTCCGGCGCGGCACCGATCGTCACCGGTCAGGTGGTCCCGGAGCCGTCCACCATCGCCACCGCCATCCGGATCGGCAATCCGGCGAGCTGGACCAAGGCGCTCGACGCGCGGGACGCCTCTGGTGGTCTGATCGCGGCGGTGACCGACCGGGAGATCCTGTCGGCGTACCGGCTGCTGGCCCGGGAGGTGGGGGTGTTCGTCGAGCTGGGCAGCGCGGCCAGCGTGGCGGGTCTGCTGCAGCAGGGCGCGGCGGGCACGGTGCCGGCCGGCTCGACGGTCGTCTGCACGGTGACCGGCCACGGCCTGAAGGACCCGGAGTGGGCCATCTCCACCGCGCCCGCCCCGCTGACCATCAGCAACGACCCGATGGCCGCGGCGCGGGCCCTCGACCTGGCCTGAGAGCGCTACCGCAGCCGACGGCGGGCCGCCCCCGGGGGCGGCGGGGGTTCCGGTGATCGTGTCCGGCACACTTTCACCTATCCCCGCCCGCATTCTCTTCCAGGAGTGAGCCAGGCCGATGTCGCTGCTCGCCAGATTCAGCCTCGCCAACCGAGGGCTGGTCGCCCTCATCGCGGTGGTGACCACGGCGTTCGGAGCGTTCGCCGTGCCGTCGCTGAAGCAGCAACTGCTGCCGTCGCTCGAGTTCCCGGCCGCGTTCATCGTGGCCGCCTACCCCGGCGCCGGACCCGAGATCGTCGAGTCGCAGGTGACCGAACCCATCGAGAACGCCCTCCAGGGCATTCCGGGGCTGGACAAGGTCACCTCCACGTCCCGCGAGGGCTCGGCCACGATCCAGGTGGAGTACGAGTTCGGCACCGACCTGGACGACGTGGTCAACAAGATGCAGACCGCGCTGAGCCGGATCGACGCCCAGTTGCCGGACAGCGTTGACCCGCAGGTCATCGCGGGCAGCACCGACGACCTGCCGGCGGTGGTGCTGGCCGCGGCCGGCGGCGTGGACGAGCGGGCGCTCGCCGAGAAGCTGCGCGCGACGGTGGTGCCGGAGCTGGAGGGGATCGAGGGCGTCCGCACGGTCGAGGTGACCGGAACCCGCGACGACGTCGTGGTCGTCACCCCGGACCCGGCGAAGCTGGCCGCGGCGAAGGTCGCGCCGACCGCGATCGGGGCCGCCCTGAAGACCAACGGTGTGTCCGTGCCGGCCGGCACGGTGACCGCCGGCGGCCTGGCTCTGCCGGTGCAGGTCGGAACGCCGGTCGCCACCCTGGACGACCTGCGCGGCATCATCGTCACGCCCGGCGCGACCCCGGTTCGCCTCGGTGACGTGGCGACGGTCGAACAGCAGCTCGCCCCGGCCACCGCGATCACCCGGACCAACGGCAAGGACAGCCTCGGCGTTGCCGTCACCGCCGCGCCGGACGGCAACGCGGTGGAGATCTCCCACGAGATCCGCGACCGCCTGGCCGAGTTGAAGACCGCGTCCGGCGCGGAGCTGACGGTGGTCTTCGACCAGGCGCCGTTCGTGGAGAAGTCGATCGAGTCGTTGACCACTGAGGGCCTGCTGGGTCTGCTGATGGCGGTCATCGTCATCCTGGTGTTCCTGCTGTCGGTGCGCTCGACGGTGGTCACCGCGGTCTCCATCCCGCTCTCCGTGCTGGTCGCGCTGATCGCCCTGTGGATCGGCGACTACTCGCTCAACCTGCTCACCCTCGGCGCGCTGACCATCGCGGTGGGCCGGGTGGTGGACGACTCGATCGTCGTGCTGGAGAACATCAAACGGCATCTGGAGTACGGCGAGGAGAAGCGGCACGCGATCATCACCGGCGTCCGTGAGGTGGCCGGCGCGGTGACCGCGTCCACCCTCACGACGGTGGCGGTGTTCGCCCCGATCGCGCTGGTCGGCGGGTTCGTCGGGCAGCTCTTCGCGCCGTTCGCTATCACCGTGACGGTGGCCCTGCTCGCCTCGCTGCTGGTCTCACTGACGGTGATCCCGGTGCTGGCGTACTGGTTCCTCAAGCCCCGGGGCGGCACTGTCGACGACGAGGCGGTGCGCCGCGAGGCCGAGGAGGAGGAGCTGCGCAGCCCGTTGCAGCGGGCGTACCTGCCGGTGATCGGCTTCGCCACCCGCAGGCGTTCGACCCGCTGGATCACCGTCGGGCTCGGCCTGCTGGTGCTCTTCGCCACCTTCGGGCTGGCGCAGAAGCTGGAGACGAACTTCCTGGACGACTCCGGCCAGGACACGCTCAGCTTCCGGCAGGAACTGCCGGCGGGCAGCGGCCTGGCCGCCACCGACGCGGCGGCCAAGCAGGTCGAGGCGGTCCTCGGGCGGATCGACGGAGTCGAGACGTACCAGGTGACGGCCGGTGGCGGTGACACGCCGTGGGCGGGCGGCGGCGGTAACAACGTCGCGAGCTGGTCGTTGGCGCTCGACGGCGACAAGGACGCCAAGCAGGTACGCGAGGAGCTGCGGCGCGAGTTCGACAAGATCGGCACGAGCGTGGGCGAGGTCAGCTTCGGCGGTGGCCAGGACGCCTCGGCCAGTCAGCTGGAGGTGGTCGTCCAGGCCGGCGACCCGGAGGTGCTGACCCGCGCCGCCGAGGCCGCCCGTACGGCCATGGCCGACGTCCCGGACGTCGAGGACGTCACCACGAGCCTCGCCGCGCGCGTGCCACGGGTGGACGTGACCGTCGACCGGGTCGCGGCCGGCCGGGTGGGCCTCACCGAGGCCGCCGTGGGTCAGCTCGTGTCGCAGGCGTTCCGTGGCGCTCCGCTCGGGCAGGTGGCGCTCGACGGCCGCCAGCAGGACGTGGTGCTGCGGCTCAGCGCCGCCGCGCCGGTGTCGGTGCAGGAGTTGCGGGCCCTTCCGGTCGGGCCGGTGAAGCTGGACGACATCGCAAACGTCACGCAGGCCGAGGGGCCGCAGCAGGTCACGCGGATCGACGGTGAGCGGAGCGTCTCGGTGACCGGCGCCGCGACCGGGTCCAACCTGGGCGCGACCACCAAGGAGCTGCAGAAGCGGCTCGACGGCATCGACGTTCCGGGAGCGACCTTCACCATCGGTGGGGTCAGCGCCGACCAGTCGGACGCTTTCGGCGACCTGGGCCTGGCGGTGCTCGTCGCCATCGCGATCGTGTTCCTGATCATGGTGGCGACGTTCCGCAGCCTCACCCAGGCGTTGATCCTGTTGATCTCCATCCCGTTCGCGTCGACCGGCGCGATCGGTCTGCTGCTGGTCACCGGGACGCCGCTGGGCGTGCCGGCGCTGATCGGCGTGCTGATGCTGGTCGGCATCGTGGTGACCAACGCGATCGTGCTGCTCGACCTGATCAACCAGTACCGGGCACGGGGCATGGGGGTCCAGGAGGCGGTTGTCGAGGGTGGCCGGCGCCGACTGCGACCGATCCTCATGACCGCGGTCGCGACGATCTTCGCGCTGCTGCCGATGGCCTTCGGGTTGACCGGCGAGGGCGGCTTCATCTCGCAGCCGCTGGCGGTCGTGGTGATCGGTGGCCTGCTCAGCTCGACGCTGCTGACGCTGATCCTGGTGCCGACGCTCTACTCGATGGTGGAGCACACCAAGGAGTCGCTGCGGGGGCGTCGCCGTGGGCGGCGCTCCGACGACGCGGCGCCGAGCGGGTCGGAGAGCGTCGAGCCGGACGGCCCGAACCAGCTGGCGGTGCCGGCGGGCGCAGCGGCGGCGACGCCGGCCGCGGGCGCGCAGCCGCCGGCGACGCGCCCCGCGCCGTCGGGCGCGCTGGTGGACGGCACCGACCAGTTCGAGGTGCTGCGGCTGCCCCGCAGCCGCAGGTCGCCGCTGCCCCCGTCGGAGCCGACCGAGTAGTCGGACGACATCGGCACAGCGCCCCCGGCAGGATCACCTGCCGGGGGCGCTGCTGTCCACGCCCGAGCGACACCGATCGAAGGACCGCACCTCAGCTATGCGTGACGTCTTGCATACTTCCTGGTAGATGTCAGGATGGACGAGCGGGGCAGGCACATGACCGAGGGCGCGCGGGGGTGGTCCCGGCGCGATCTGCTGCGCCGAGGTGCCCTGCTGGTGACCGGTGCGGCAGCCGGGGCGGGCGGCACGGATCTCTGGTTGACCCACCGACGGCTGCCGCTGGCCGGCGGCCCGGCCAGCGCCACGGTCGGCAACGGAGCACAGGACGTCGGCAACGGCGCGCTGCCCGTAGTCTGGTCGGGTTCGACCCCCCAGCGGCTGGTCGCGCTCACCTTCGACGACGGCCCGGCGCCACAGTGGACGCCCATGGTGCTGGACACCCTCGCCCAGCACCGGGTGCCCGCCACGTTCTTCCTGGTCGGCACCCAGGTCCGCAAGCACGCCGACCTCGTACGCGACCGACTCGCCGAGCACGAGGTGGGCAATCACAGCTGGGCGCACCGGGACCTCGCGCAGCTGGACGCCGCCGCGGCGTACGACGACCTGAGTCGCACCCACGACGTGATCACCGACGTGACGGGCAGGGCCCCTCGGCTGGTCCGCCCGCCGTACGGCCACCTGGGCGGGGCGGTGCTGCACGCCGCTGCCCGGTTGAACTATCGGCTGGTGCTCTGGTCGTTGCAGATGGTCGAGCGGGAGTTTCCCGACGACCCGGCCGGTCATGCCCGCCGGATCGTGGACGGCGTCCGGCCGGGGACGATCCTGCTCGGGCACGACGTCGGTCAGCGGCGGCGTCTGGTCGCGCTGCGCGGCCTCCCCGACATGATCATCGGGCTGCGGGAGCGCGGGTACACCTTCGTCACCGTCTCGGCGCTGCTGGGAGCGGGTGTAGCCCGCACGCCGAACGGGTAGGGTGCCGGTCCGTGGCGTCCACCCTTTCGGTCCTTACCGGCAATCGGAGCTTCCGCAACCTCTTCCTCGCCGAGCTGGTGGTCTTCGGGGCCGACTGGTTCGTCATGGTGCCGCTGCTGGTGCTGCTGCCCCACCTGACCGGCAGCGGCGTCTGGGGTGCCCTGGTGCTGGCGGTGGACACCGGCATCGTGGCGTTGCTGCTGCCGTACACCGGCACCATCGCCGACCGCTTCGACCGGCGGAAGATCATGATCGCCGCGAACGTGGCCGCGTTGGCAGGTGTGCTGTTGCTGCTGGGTGTCCGCGACCGCGGGACGGCCTGGCTGGCGCTGGTGGCGATCGGGGTGGTCGCGGTAGCCAAGGCGTTCTACTCACCCGCCGCCCAGGCCGCGCTGCCCAACGTGCTGGAACCGCACGAGCTGGCCGCCGGTAACGCCGTGGCCGGCTCGGCCTGGGGCACTATGACGGTGGTGGGCGCCTCACTGGGTGGTGTGCTCAGCTCGGCCGCCGGCCCGTACGCCTGCTTCTGGGTGGCGGCGGCGGGCCTGGCGCTGGCCGCGGGCCTCGCCACGCGAATCCGCCGGCCGTTGCAGGCGGCCCGTGACCCACTGTTGCCGGCGCAGCGGACGTGGTCGGCGGTCCGCGAGGCGCTCGGTTACATCGGCCACCGGCCGCGGGTGCTGGCGCTTGTCACGGTGAAGTCGGCGGTCGGCCTGGGCAACGGGGTATTGACCGTGTTTCCGCTGCTCGCCGGCATCTACGGCGTCGGCTCGCTGGGCGCCGGCCTGCTCTTCGCGGTGCGCGGGGCCGGCGCCCTGGTCGGGCCGATCCTGATGCGTCGGGTGTTGACGAACCGGTCCTGGCTGCTGCCCGGGCTCGCGCTCTCCATGTCGCTCTACGGGCTGTCCTATGTGGGCGCGTCGGTGGTGCGCTGGTTCCCGCTGGTGCTGCTGCTGGTGTTCGTGGCGCATTTCGCGGGCGGCAGCAACTGGGTGATGTCGAACTTCGCCCTCCAGGGCGAGGTGCCGGACCGGCTGCGTGGGCGCGTCTTCGCCACCGACATGATGCTCGCGACGCTGGCCATCTCGGTGAGTCAACTGGCGGTGGCCCTGGTCGTGGACGTGGTGGACGAGCGGGTGGTGCTGGCCGGCTGCGGGCTGGTCACAGTCGTGTACGCGGTCGGCTGGCGGATCGCCACCCGCCGTCTCTCGCTGACCGAGCCGGTCACCGAGCCGGTCACCGAGCCGGCGGGTTGAGATCCGGTCGGTCCCATGGTGCGGGCGGACGGCCGGACCGTCGGTGTCGACCCCTAGCATGAGCGCGTGCCGACGAACTTCACCGCCGGGCCGGTCCGGGTCCGGGTCCCCGCGACGAGTGCCAACCTCGGTCCGGGCTTCGACGCGCTGGGGCTCGCCCTCGGGCTCCACGACGACCTGGCCGCCGAGGTGTCGTCCGGCGGAGTCCGGGTGACGGTCACGGGTCAGGGCGCTGGTGAGCTGCCGGACGACGACCAGCACCTCGTGGTGCGGGCCATGCGCGCCACGTTCGACGTTCTCGGCGCGCAGCCCCCGGGCCTCAGTGTCGAGTGCGTCAACCGGATACCGCAGGCGCGCGGTCTCGGCTCGTCCTCGGCCGCCATCGTCGCCGGTGTCCTGCTGGCCCGTGCCCTCGTCGCGGACGGCGAGCGGCGGCTGGAGGAGCCGGCTGTCCTTCGACTGGCCGCCGAGATCGAGGGCCACCCGGACAATGTCGCGCCGTGCCTGCTCGGCGGCTTCACGTTGGCCTGGACCGAGTCGGGCGGCGCCCGCGCGGTGTCCCTGCCGGTCGCCGACGCCGTACGACCCACGGTTTTCGTACCCTCCGAGCGCGGCCTGACCGCGACCGCGCGGGCGGCGCTGCCGGCCACCGTGCCCCACGCCGACGCCGCGTTGACCGCGGGACGGGCCGCGTTGCTGGTGCACGCGCTCACCACGGACCCGACGCTGCTGTTGCCGGCCACCGTCGACCGCCTGCACCAGGATTACCGCGCTCCGGGGATGCCAGGCACGTTGGCACTGGTCAGCGCGTTGCGAGCGGCGGGTGTGGCGGCTGTGGTCTCTGGGGCCGGGCCGAGTGTGCTGGCGTTCGGCGAGCCGCCGACGGGCCTCGACGAGGGAACAGACTGGCAGATCTGGAAGTTACCGATAGACGTCAGCGGCGCCCGGGTCGCCCGGGGTAGACTTGGACACGCCGAGCGGGGCCCTGTTGCCGCAGGTCGGAAGAGTTGATTACGCTCTAGGCCTAGCACAGCCGCGAAGCACGCGATCTCCTGCGGGGCGGCGCACCCCCGAAGCTCTCGGCGGTCAGCCCGTCACCCCTGCCAAGGCCCACGCCGCACCGCAGTTTCCACAGGTCGCCGCAGACGGCGAGACCTGCCCACCGACCTTTGGTGGGTCGGGAAACCACCGGCTGCTGTGTCACAGACTCCCGCGACGCGTCCTTGCGAGGCGGGTGCACCGAGGCCGCCCGGCCACCTGAGTTCCGACTCCGGGCAGTCCCGGCCTTATCGAGGGAAGGAATCCATTGAGCGACACCACCGACGTGACGTCGGATGTTTCCAACGTCGCTGGCGATGCCACCGCTGCCGCTCCCGCCCGTCGTCGGCGCAGCGGTACCGGTCTGTCGGCGATGCTGCTGCCAGAGCTGCAGAGCCTGGCTGCGTCGCTCGGCATCTCCGGCACTGCTCGCATGCGCAAGGGTGAGCTGATCGCCGCGATCTCCGAGCGGCAGGGCGGCAACGCCGCCGGAACCCCTCGACCGCGTGCCGAGGTCGCGGCTGCGGCTGCTCCGGCCCGTGAGGAGGTGCGGGAGACCGTGGATCGCCCGGCGGCCGAGGGTCGCGGCACCGGCCAGGCGCCGGCCGGGCCGGCCACCGAGACCGAGAACCGTGGTCGTTCCCGGCGCAGCCGGACCGCCGCGGCGGAGGCCCGTACCTCCGAGGTCAGCAGCACCTCGGAGCCGCGTGGCGCCGAGGCCCGCACCTCGGAGCCGCGTGGCGCCGAGGCCCGCACCGAAGAGGTGGAGGGCGGCGAGCGGTCCGACCGTGGCGAGAACCGCCGCGACCGGGCCGAGCGCAACGACCGCAGTGAGCGTGCCGATCGCGGCGAGCGTGCCGACCGGGGTGAGCGTGCCGACCGCAACGACCGGGCCGAGCGGGCCGATCGCGGCGAGCGGGCCGACCGCAACGACCGCGGCGAGCGCTCCGACCGCGGCGAGCGCTCCGACCGCGGCGAGCGCTCCGACCGCGGCGAGCGGGCCGACCGCAACGAGCGCAACGACCGCGGCGAGCGTGCCGAGCGGGGTGACCGCAACGACCGCAACGACCGGGGCGACCGCAACGACCGTCCGGAGCGGGCCGACCGCAACGACCGTGGTCAGCGCGTCGAGCGCGACAGCGACGACGACGACGAGAGCGGCGGTCGGCGTGGCCGGCGCAGTCGCTTCCGGGACCGTCGACGCGGTCGTGGCGAGCGCGGGGACACCGGCGGGGAGACCGGCGGCCGTGAGCCGCAGGTCGGCGAGGACGAGTTGCTCGTCCCCGTGGCCGGCATCATCGACGTGCTCGACAACTACGCCTTCGTGCGGACGACCGGCTACCTGGCCGGCCCGAACGACGTGTACGTCTCGATGTCCCAGATCAAGAAGTACGGCCTGCGTCGCGGTGACGCGATCACCGGTGCCGTGCGGGCGGCCCGCGAGGGCGGCAACAGCGGCGACCAGCGGCGGGACAAGTACAACCCGCTGATGCGGCTGGACACGATCAACGGGATGGAGCCGGACGAGGCGCGGCGTCGCCCGGAGTTCTACAAGCTCACTCCGCTCTACCCGCAGGAGCGCCTGCGGCTGGAGACCGAGCCGCACATCCTGACCACCCGGGTCATCGACCTGGTCATGCCGATCGGCAAGGGCCAGCGGGCGCTCATCCAGTCTCCGCCGAAGGCGGGTAAGACGATGGTGCTGCAGGCGATCGCCAACGCGATCACCCGCAACAACCCGGAGTGCCACCTCATGGTGGTGCTGGTCGACGAGCGGCCCGAAGAGGTCACCGACATGCAGCGGTCGATCAAGGGCGAGGTCATCGCGGCCACGTTCGACCGTCCGCCGCAGGACCACACCACGGTGGCGGAGCTGGCGATCGAGCGGGCCAAGCGCCTGGTCGAGCTGGGGCACGACGTCGTCGTGCTGCTCGACTCGGTGACGCGGCTCGGCCGGTCGTACAACCTGGCGGCGCCGGCCAGCGGCCGGATCATGTCGGGTGGTATCGACTCCACCGCGCTCTACCCGCCGAAGCGGTTCCTCGGCGCGGCCCGCAACATCGAGAACGGCGGGTCGCTGACCATCATCGCCACGGCGCTGGTGGAGACCGGGTCCATGGCGGACACGGTCATCTTCGAGGAGTTCAAGGGCACCGGTAACGCCGAGTTGAAGCTGGACCGGAAGATCGCCGACAAGCGGACCTTCCCGGCCATCGACATCAACCCGTCCGGTACGCGTAAGGAAGAGGTCCTGCTCGCGCCCGAGGAGCTGGCCATCATCCACAAGCTCCGCAAGGTGCTGCACTCGCTGGACTCGCAGGCCGCGATGGATCTG
Organism: Micromonospora sp. DT4; assembly: GCF_049841675.1. Classification (NCBI taxonomy): domain Bacteria; kingdom Bacillati; phylum Actinomycetota; class Actinomycetes; order Micromonosporales; family Micromonosporaceae; genus Micromonospora; species Micromonospora sp. DT4. The sequence goes on along the minus strand of NZ_JBNCKT010000036.1, from coordinate 9,869 downwards.
CTGCTGGACCGCCTCAAGCAGTCCCGCACCAACATCGAGTTCCTGATGCAGATCGCGAAGTCGACGCCGGGGGAGTGACCCTCGGTCGGTGACCGACCGACGAGAAGAGGCGTGGGCGTAACCGCCACCCCACAGATAGTTTTCCGCCGCAACCCCCCCCCGACCCCCCCACCAGTGGGACACAACGACAGT